>JAAZPG010000500.1 GCA_012797375.1 Acidobacteriota bacterium | reverse complement strand
GCCTCGCCGCTGGCCTCCGGATGCATGTGGATGATGTCGGTTCCGACGGCCACATGGACGGTGACCGGCAAGCCCAGGCGGAAGGCCGTCCCGAGCAGGCTCAGCTTTTTATAAGGGAACCGCGAGCGGGCGATCATCCGGCCGACGGATTCTCCGAGGCCGAGCCCGGCCTCCGCTCCCTCGCGGATCGCCCGGTTGAGCATCGTCCCCGTTTCCTCGGCCATCCCGAACCGGCCCTCCTGGATCTGGGCGGCGACGTCCTCGGACGTGCGTCCGGCGAAAGCCAGCTCGAAATCGTGGATGATTCCGGCGCCGTTGAGGGCCAAGCCGCTGATCCAGCCGTCTTTCATTAAGTCGATGACGACAGGCGAGAGACCGGCCTTGATGACATGGGCGCCCATCGCCCAAAGGATGGTTTTTTCCCGCGTCCGGGCCCGATGGAGAAGCTCCAGGAGCTCTTTGAGGTCCTTGGCGGAAAGAAGGCCGGGGAGTCCGGCGATCAGGCCTGAGACGCGTTCCCCGCGGCGGGGCGGACGGGCGAAATCAGCCGGGGAAACCTTGCTCGGCCGGGAGGCCAGCGGATACGTCCGGACTTTTCCGGGCTTCAAGGGCTTGACGGTGGAAGCCACGGCGACCCCCTTTTGGCGGATTGTGTCCGCGGGAATGCGGCTCACTCGGATTTCGGAGCGATGGTCTTGAGCTCCTGGCCGCAGCGGAACTTGATCCGCTTGCCCTGGGTGATGTGGATTTGCTTCTGGCGGCGGATGTCGCGGCCGTATCCCGTCTTCTTGGCCACGACCCTGAAGCTGCCGAAGCCGCGGATTTCGACCTTGCTGTTGTCGGCCAGGGCGTCCTTCAACGCTTTCAGAATCGCTTCCACGATCTCGAGAGACTTGGCCGCGCTGAAATCCGTTTTCTTTTCAATAGCCAGAACAATATCATTCTTGATCATGGAAGCTCCTCGGAGGACCTACAGATTAGTGATTCGGAGATGAAATGTCAAGCCTATGAAATTAAACATTTTCCCGTCGGAAGACGGATTTCGGGAAAAACATTTTTTATCCGCGCAGCGTTTGACTTGGCCTTGCGTCCTTCTTATAATGGCCGTGGACAAATGGCAAAATCGGACGAATACCGGGAAATGCAGATCTCCAGCGGCCAGCTGGCCGCGGTGATTCTTTCGCTGCTGGCTCTCTGTGTCGTGATCTTTTACCTGGGCATCCGCGTCGGGATGAAACGGGCGGCCGAGGCCTCGGCGTTGAAAGCCCGAACGCAGACGGCCGTCCCGGCTCCCGCGGCGGCGCCGCCCCAAATCACGCCGTTCCATGAGGGAACACCGACAAGCCGGGAACCTTCGCCTCCGACCGCCGCTCCCTCCGCCGCTCCCTCCGCCGCCCCGGCGAAAATCGAGCCGGCTGAACCGAAACCGGCCGTGATTCCGGCGGAAAAGAAAACCGAGGCCGTTCCCGTGGCGAAAACGCCCGCGCCGGCCAAGGTTGAATCCAAGACCAAGCCGCCGGCCGCGGTCAAAACGAGCCCGGCGGCCGGCGGAACATACTACATCCAAGCCGGGGCCCTGGACACCCGGCCGGCCGCCGAATCGATCGCCCAGCGGATCGAGAGCCTGGGCTTCCGGGCCATCGTCCTCAATCCCCTGCCAAACGACAAGAAGGCGGTCTACCGCGTCCGGGTCGGCCCTTACGAAACGAGGGACGCCGTGGACGCGGCCTTGGGCAAGCTGGCTGGAGCCCTGGGCAAGAAAACGACCGATTTCTTCCTCGTCAAAGGCTGAACGCCCGGCGGAGCCCGCGCCCTTGTTCTCCGGGAAGTGAATCATGAAAGAGAAGGCGCTCTTCCCCAATGGCAAAGAACGGCCGCGGCGCTGTTTCCGCCCTTCTTGGCTTGACAAGTCCGGCGGCCTTCCTTATCCTGTCGTTTTTTGAGAGACGCCCATGACCATCAATGATACGACGAACGGACGACTGATCGAGCTCGAGGCCCAGGCCCGGACGGCCGGGGCCAAATTTGACGAGCTCCGAGGTTTTCTTTGACCTCCCGGCCAAGAAAAAACGGCTCGAATTCCTGATCGCCGAGCTTTCCAAGCCCGAGATCTGGCAAGACAAGAAAAAATCCGTCGGCCTCCAGCAGGAGAAAAAGCGTTTGGAGGGCGAGGTCCGCTTCCTGGACGGTCTTTTCCGGAGCAAGGAGGACCTGGACGTCCTCTTCGAGCTGGCCGGCGAGGGCGAGTCCGTCATTCCGGAGATCGAGACGGGATTGGCCGCCTTCTCCGAGCGCCTGGACGAAGCGGAGCTCCAGACGCTGTTTGACGAGGAGGACGACCCCCGCAACGCCATCATGACCATCCACCCGGGCGCCGGGGGGACGGAGTCCCAGGACTGGGCCCAGATCCTTTTCCGCATGTACCTTCGCTTCGCCGAGCGTAAAGGCTTCAAGACGGAGATCCTGGACCTGACCGCCGGCGAGGAAGCGGGCCTGAAAAGCGCCACCGTCCGGATGGAGGGCGATTTCGTCTACGGCCATCTCAACCAGGAGATCGGCGTCCACCGGCTGGTCCGCATCTCTCCCTTCGACTCGGCCAAGCGGCGCCACACGTCGTTCGCCGCCGTCTTCGTTTACCCGGAAATCGACGACGACATCCAGATCGAGATCAGCCCCGACGAGCTCAAAATCGACACCTACCGGGCCGGCGGCAAGGGCGGCCAGCACGTCAACACGACCGACTCGGCCGTCCGCATCACCCACCTCCCGACCGGGATCATCGTCCAGTGCCAGAACGAGCGCTCCCAGCACAAGAACAAGGCGGCCGCGATGAAGGTCCTCAAGTCCCGCCTCTACGAGCTCGAGCAGCGCCGCAAGCGGGAAAAAATCGACAAGCTCGAGGACGCCAAGACCGAGATCGCCTGGGGCAATCAGATCCGCTCCTATGTCCTCCACCCCTACCGGATGATCAAGGACAACCGGACGAAGCTGGAGACGGGGAACACCGACGATGTCCTCGACGGCGGCCTGGACGATTTCATCAAGGCCGAGCTGGTTTACCGGAAACAGCAGAAAAACAACAAGACCGCGCAATAAAAGGCGGCCGTTCCCTTGACTTTTTCCTTCTTTTATCTTATTTTTTTCGTCTCTTGCCAAAAGCCGCCTTTCCCCTCTCCCACAAGGCTTTTCTGAAGATTTTTAACTTTCCTCCGCCCGTTCGGACCGCAAGCCCCTCTCCGGCGGGGGAATCCTTCCCAAATAATCATAAATTAAAAAGGAGTTTCTCATGCGTAGGAAAATGATCGTCGGCTTGACGGCCATGGCGTTCGCCGCGGCCCTGGCGGGTCCTCCGTCCGCTGCAGCCGGCGATTCCGGCGGCGTCAAGATCGGCTTCAGCCTGAGCGGCGGGTTGGGCTTCATCGACGGCGGGGATTTCAACGCTTACATCCGGGACAGGAATACGTACGTCGCGGATTACAATGATTATTTCGGCAAGGATTACTACACCATCGACTGGAAGGAAATGAAATCGATGCCGGATTTCAAGGGGGAGATCCTCGCCCGGTTCGGCCGTCGCTTCGGCCTCGGCCTCGGCGTGGAAACGATCAAAAAATCGAATCCGGGAACCATCGCCTTCACCTCCAGCGAGTCGTGGAGACGCGACTGGCCCGCGTTTTACGTCGATCATTCGGTGTACGATCATTTCGAAATCGCCGCCGATCAGGCGTTGAGCGTCGTTCCCCTCACCCTCGGCCTTTACTATTTTCTTCCCCTCGGCTCTCGAGGCGACGTCTATTTCAACGCCGGAGCGGGGATTTACCTGGGAACCCTGAAATCCAATCTCGATCGGTCCGCCCAATTCGGACTTTACGAGGAATATCATCTTTTGGACGGGACTTTGAGACCTCCTCATTTCAAGCACGATTCCCATTCCGCCTACCGGAATTATTACGAGGCGACGTGCAACGCCGTCGGATTCCATTTCGGGGCCGGCGCGCAATTTCCCCTCACCGGAAACATTTCTGTTTTCGGCGAGGCGCTTTACCGTTTGGTCAATTTCAAGGACTGGGAGGGAACGGCCGGCCATGAGTACACCTGCCGCGGGGATTACGGCTGGTGGACGGGAAACGAATGGTACACTCATGTCATCATCGATGATGGGTACGCGGGCGAATGGCCGGGAAGCCTTTGGTACAGCGAGGACGACAGCCCCATGATCGACGCCGCCTATTCCGATGTCGGCCTCTACAAGGAAAAACCGAAGCAAACGTCCTGGAGAGACAACATCCGGCCGGCGGAAATCAACCTCAACGGCTTCTTCATTCGCGTCGGGATCAAGATCTTTTTCGGACTTTAAGACGAAGATCAGCGAGTTTGCCGCGCTCCTCGGGAGCGATCTCGCTTTTCGGTCCCATCCGGCCCTTGGACGATGAGGATCAAAGCGGGCCGGAAAGACGCGGAGGACGAGGGAGATGACCATCGATTTCAAGCCCCAAGAAAGCGGGCCCGACGGGAGATGCCGCGGCCCGGCATTGATATCCATCAGGAGGTCCTCATGAACAAACGGTTTTTCGGCGGCCCGGCCGCGGTCGTTCTGGCCGGTTGGGCGATCATTTCGTTCGCGGCGGTTCTGGCGGCCCCCCCGCCGGCCGCGGCCGGCGATTCCGGCGGCGTCAAGATCGGCTTCAGCCTGAGCGGAGGGTTGGGCTTCATCAACGGCGGGGATTTCAACGCCAATATCCGGGATTGGAACAGGGCCGTCGCGGATTTCCGCGGCTTTTACGGCAACGACGCCGTCACCATCGACTGGAAGGAAATGAAATCGATGCCCGATTTCAAGGGCGAGGTTTTCGCCCGGTTCGGGCGGCGCTTCGGTCTCGGCTTCGGCCTGGAATACATCAAGAAATCCAATCCGGGAGAGATCACGTTCGCCCTCAAAGACTCCGGCCGGGAGGATTTCGACTCGTATTACGTCGATTTCATACTGACGAATGACTCCGCCGATCTCCATGATCAGACCTTGACCGTCATTCCCCTGACCTTGAATCTCTATTATTATTTCCCGATCGGCCGAACGGGCGACGTCTTCCTCAACGCCGGCCCGGGATACTATTGGGGAACCTTGAAAACCGACAAAACGTCGACCCGGGACGTCGAATTTCTGGCCGAGGTTCATCGCCTCGACGGATCGCTTTGGCCTCCCCATATCAAGAGCGAAGTCCGGTACTCCGATCTCGATCAAATCCATTTGACAAGCGCCGCCCTCGGCTTCCACCTCGGCGCCGGCTTCAACTTCCATCTTTCCCGGAACATCGCCCTGTTCGGCGAGGCGTTTTACCGCCTGGCGAATTTCAAGGAGTGGGAAGGAACGGATGCGTGCCGAATCGACTTCCATCAGAAGTACGGCTGGTGGACGGGAAGCGAGTGGGAATCTTTCTATTCTTACGATTACTCCGAGAGCCTGGAGATGAAGGGCAAGCTCTGGCACATGGATGCCCACGACCCCGACTTCAACACCGATTATTGCCTTGTTGAATTTTTTGAAGAGGAACCGGAGGCGGATCCTCTTCTCAAGAACATCCGGCCGGCGGAAATCAACATCAACGGCTTCTCCTTCCGCGTCGGGATCAAGATCTTTTTCGGCTTGTAACGAGAGTCGTTCTCCTCGTCTCCAAAAGAGATCAAGCCCCGCGGCGCGGCCCGGCCGGACGCCGTTTCCGCTCGGATCCATCCCGGCCCCCTGATGGGGCGCCGCTCGAATCCGCGAGGCGGAATTCCGTATGAAACGGCGCCGGTCATCGTTCCGGGAATCGAAAGGAGCGCGGCCATGGCGATCATCCGGCGACGGATCCTGACGGGAGCCCCGACGGCGATTCTCCTGCGGGTTCTGTTCCCCCCTATTTCGGAATCGACGTCGCCTCCCGGCGGCCGAAGGCACGCCGGCCTCGGACATGATCCTTTCTGGGCGAAGCCCTCTTCCCTGGACGCCTATCGGGCCTTGGCGCCGGGGAATCCGAATCCCCCTCCGGAAGAAATTCTTCGTTCCTACGAGGCGCGGTTCAATGCCGTCCATTTTACGGCCAAGCTCTTGGGAATCCTCATCGCCTTCGGACTTCCGAGGGTCTTGACCCGGAAAAGAAAAGCCAAGGCGTAAGCTCCATCGACGGCGGGACCGCGGAATCCTTACCCCCGCTCTTTCTTAAGCGCCTGCCAGGCCGCCTCCATCTCGTCCATCGTCGCCTCCCCCAGGGGCGTGCCGTTTTCAGCCAGCCGGCTCTCCAGGGCGTCGAACCGGGCGATGAACGCCCGTCGATCTGAAATTTCATATCCCTCCGATTCGACGGCCGAAATAAAGAGGGCTTCAAAAAATACCGGGAATAATTCCAGATTTTTCGTGTCTTTTATGACGAGTCGTTG
>JAAZPG010000499.1 GCA_012797375.1 Acidobacteriota bacterium | reverse complement strand
GGAATGACCTACCGTCGAGAAGGCGCCGAGAACGTCCTGATCCTTCGCAAGGCCATCACCGGAGAGTGAAGGGCCCTATTCCCGGGCGGCGGCCTTTTTCCTCCGGTGCTCCCGGGCGATCAAAACGCAAAGAAAAATCCAGAGGCCCACGCCGGCCGCGTTGACCGCGGCGAATCCCTCCATCGAGAAAGACAGGGCGGCCGTCCCCGCCCAGACGACTCCGGCGCAGAGGGCGTCGCCGGCCCGGACGAAGAACGTCTCGATGGCCGCTTGGGCCTTGTATTTCTCTTCCCGGCGGGTGACGAGAAACAGGGCCGAACGGGTCGTTTTCATCAGGGAGTAATCCGTCCCGTTCTCGACGGCCTTGATCCACTTGAGGAGGACGAGCGAGGCGCCGAAGGCGGCGTAGCCGTATCCCCCCAGGGCGATGACCGGGAGGAAGAGCAGCGCCCCGGCCACGCCCACCCAGCGGAAGATGCGGGAGACGAGGACAAGCTGGATTCCCAGGCCGATGGTGTTGCCCAGAGACTGGTACCCGGCGAACGCCGTGCCGATCGCGTTCTGGAGGGCGACGCTGCCGGTGGCCGCCGTTCCCAGCTCCCGCAGGGCCATTTTCTGCTGCAGATCGGAGAACATGAATTCGCCGAGGGCGTTGATGAAATTGTACAAGCCGATCATCAGGGCGATGTACAGAAGATAGCGGCTTTTGAAAATCAAGCGGAATCCGCCGCTGGGAAGAAGGGGCGAGGCTTTGGATTCCGCGGGCCGGCCGGTCCCCTCCCGGTCCTCCCGCAGATCGAGGCGGTGGATGGCCCAGGAGAGGAGGATTGTGAATCCCAAAATTCCGGCCGTCGTCAGGATCATCCCGTACGATCCGAAAACGGGGATGAGCTTGCGGGCGACGAGCGGGCCGCTGACCCCGCCGAGCGAGGCCCCGAGGGCGATCAGGGGGAAGATCCGCTTCCCTTGTTCCTCATCGTAGATGTCGTTGGCGAAACCCCAGAATTGGGCCGGAATCATCTGGTTGTACATCCCGATCCAGATGAAGAAGGCGATCCCGAGGATCGAAACCGAAACCCCGGCGAGATTCAGAAGGTCGAAGATCAACAGGTTCGAGATGCAAAACAGGGTCACCCAGGTGATCAGAAGATGACGGGGAACCTTGGAGGCCAGCTTGGCGAATCCCCAAATCACGAAGACCAGGAGAACGGCTTGGGGGATGGCCAGGTAGCTCTTGACCGAGGCCGAATGCGCGGCGAGGAGAAGGCCTTCGCGGACGGCTTTGATCTGGTAATAGCCGAAAATGATGAGAAAACTGTTCAGGGTCAGAAGGAGAGCTTTGGTCAGCTCCTCCGGGCGGACGAACGTCAGGATCCGGAGGACCCGGGCGGCGGCTTGGGCGGCCGCCGGAGCCGCCGTCCCGGACGGATCCTCGGCGTCCTTCATGGGGAGAGCTCAGCTCTTCGGGGATTTCCTTTCGAAAAGAACGGCCGCTTCCCCCTGCTCCCGGATCAGGCCGCGGATGATTCCGGCGACGCGCCGGGACCGGATGAAGAGGGCCGCGATTTCGTCCGGCTGAAGAAAAGCGCCAAGGCGGGAGGTGAGCGCGGCCAGGGTCAGCGATTCGAGGCGGTGGAAAAGGGAGCGGGAGCAGCGGTGAAAAACGCAGGAGGCGGGAAGCTCCGTCCCGGGCCGAAACGCTTCGGAAAAATCGACCCGGCAGATCTTCCAGCTGTCCACATGAACCAGG
>JAAZPG010000498.1 GCA_012797375.1 Acidobacteriota bacterium | reverse complement strand
GACCACTGCAACGTCTCGGCCAACTGCAGCCTGTTATCGGAGACGGAGATCCGGCTCGGCGATTATTGTTTTCTGGCCGGGGAGTGTTATCTCGTGGCCGGCGGCAATCATCCCGTCGCCGATACGTCCCGCCCGATCATGTTCCAAGCCTCGTCGGCCAAGGGCGGCATCCGGGTCGGAGAAGACACCTGGATGGGCGCCGGAGTCATCGTCCTGGACGGAGTGACGATCGGGAAGGGCAGCGTCATCGGGGCCGGGGCTCTCATCGCCGCCTCGCTCCCCGAATACACGTTCGCCGTGGCCGACCGGCGTCTGCGCCTGGCCGACCGGCGGACGCTCGCGGACCGGAATCCCGCCTAGCGGCCTTCCCCCGGCCGCCGTCCCCGGATCCTCCCGCTCAGCGGGTGACGCGGATGTCCGTGTACACTTCCTCCGAGACGGCCCGGATGCGCTTGAGGAAGAGGAATCCGGCGTTGATCCGGACCCAGGTCCGGAGGGGAATGATGTGGACGCCCTCGAAGACCTGGAAATCCGCCTCGACCTCGATCTCCTTGACGAAGGGCGGCGTCTCCGACGGCGTGAGCCGGGCGTGAAACGGCGTGAACGTTGCGGCGTCGATCGTATAGGTTCCTTCCCAGTTCTCGACATCTTTGACCTTGGCCCGGACGTCGAGGAAATACAACGGACGTCCGTCCGGAGCCGCCCCTTCCCGGGCGGCGAAGGAGAATTCCGTCCGGCGCTCGGGCGAAAAAGGCAGAAGCCCGGCGAAATCCTCCACCCGCATCCCCAGCCGGGAGCGGCGGCGGGCGGGCTCCTTTCCCCTCTCCCGGGCCGTTTCTTGGGCCCGGTATTTCTCCCAGCGGGCCCGGCGCTCGGCGAGATACTTCTCCGTGATGTCCCGGGTGACGCCGTCTTCCGTCCGGACGACGCTTAGAATGTCCTCTTCGCGCCGCCCCTCGATCACGGCGACGGCCTTGGTCTGGACGGTCGTCCGCTCGGGCCGGCCTTTGCGGTCAAGTTCAATCTGGGTACTGCGGATGGAGGCCTGCCAGTTTGATTTCGGATTGAAGCTTTCGAGGCGGGCGGCGACCCGATCGAGAAGCGTTTCGACCGGGAGGGAGGCTTGGGCGGAGAGGGCGGCCGGGATGAGTAGAAAAGCCGCCCCCGCGGCCGGAAGAATGAAGCGGCGCATGCGGATCTCCTGTCGGGGATTCCCAATCATACCAGAAATCGGTTTGCGGAGGCGTGTCTTTCTCCCGGAGCCGCGGAAGGGGGCCCAGCCGATCCCGGGGCGGCCGGAGAGTAAAAAACAGTTGACAAGCCCGGCCGCTGCCCTCTAGAATACGACTGTTCCGAGAGAATCGACTAAAATAATAGTATATAAAGGAGAGGCGCATGTCGACGTTCCTGATCGTGGTCCTGGGCGTTCTGGGCTTTCTGGCCCTGGTCATCGGTTTCTTGGGCTGGCTGTTCTTCCATCAAGGCGGATGCTGCGTTAAAAAGACGGCGGCCAAGATCTCCCGCAAGTGCGCCGTCTAAAAAGCCGGGGACGGGCCATTCCCCGCCCCCGGGCGGAGGAATCCCCGGCCGGGAGGAAAGACGGACGGTTTGATCCGCTCCGCCGGAGTCTCCTCCCTGATCGGTTGGAATATGGGGCGATGAGACGTTCCCTCATTCCCAAATCACTTCCGCCCGTGTATGATAAAGATCGTGAGATGACAGGAGTGTGCCATGGGTCCGATTAAAAATGAAGTCGCGGTGATGTTCTCCGGGGGGATCGACTCCCTCCTGGCGGCCGTCCTCCTTCAGAAGGAATTCGAAAAGGTTCACTTGATCACATTCGACAAGGGCTATCTCGAATTCGGCGTCCGGAACAATCTCCCCAATGTCGAGCGCCTCAAGGCCGCCTTCGGCGAGGACAAGATCACCCACCAGATCATCGACCACAAGCCGATCATCAAGAAGATCGCCATGAGCTCTTTTTTCAAGAACCGGGACAAGTACAACGCCGAGACGCGCATGTGCGTCGGCTGCCGCTTGAGTATGAACACCGGGGGCCTGCTCTTCGCCCTGGAAAACGACCTCGTCGGCTTCGCCGACGGCTCAAACCGCGAGCAGATCCCGTCGCCGGCCAACCTGACCGGGACGGCCGAGAATTATCCCAGCATCGTCAACGGCGGGAAGCGGTTCGCCCAGGAATACGGCGTCCATTTCATGACCCCGACGTACGAATATGGAAACCGGGACGAGCGCCGGGCCAAGTTGAAGGAGTTGGGCTACGATATCGACTACTTGAGCATGGATGAGAGCAAAAAGCTCTCCGGCCTGGTGAGCAAAGGCCTGGGAAAGCGGTCCCAGCCGATGTGCTTCTCGGGCTGGCTCATCCACTGGAAGCGCAACTTATTCGGAAAACCGGTCAAGCAGAACGAGGCCATGACCGTCGATTACGTCACCGAGAAGCAAAACGGCGTCGTCCGGGACGTCATCCAGGACTATTTCGCCGACAAGGGGATCGACATCGACGCCCTGGTCAAGGCCCGCAAGGCCGATCCGCGCGGTCAATTCACTCCGGACTTCGTTTGATCGCCGGGGGATCAGCCCGGGACCTTCCTTTCGGCGTTTCCGGGATTTCCTCCGCGCGATCTTCCCGGAGCCGGAGCTCCGGCGGAATCCCCCGAATGCGTCCGACCTGATTTTTTCGGCCGATCCGGCGGCCGGCGCGCCGCTGGAAAAAATCCTTTTCGATCAAGCGTTTTTTCGCTTTCGGAGCAGGGGCTGGCCGCTTCCGAAACCCGAGGGGGGGCCGGTCGAAAACCTCCCGCGGGCGGCTTTTCTTCCGCCGGCGGAAACGATTTGCGAGGAACATGCGTATTCATGATCATGGGGACTTGTGCGTTGAAGGAGGACGCTCCTTCCGCTTCCGGAAATCCGTCATTCAACCGTCAAGGAGGAATCCATGAAGAATGTCAGCCGGCGCGATTTCCTCAAGACCGGGGCCGCGGCCGCCGCCGCGACCGTCGCCTTGCCTCTTCTTTCCCGGGCCTGGTATGCCCTGCCGGGAGCCGAAGAGGGAGGCTATTTTGAGAGGGAGTTCGGCATCACGGACGAGCTCTGCCGCAAAATCCTGGCCGACGCCCTGGCCCGAGGCGGCGACTTCGCCGACCTCTACTTCGAACACACCATAAGCAATTACCTGATTCTCGAGGACGGCAAGGTCAGCCGGGCCTACAGCGACGTCGCCCTGGGCGCGGGAATCCGGACCGTCAAGGGCGATCAGGTCGGCTACGGCTTCACCCAAGAGCTGGGCGAAAAGCCGATGCTGGCCGCGGCCGCGACCGCGGCGACGATCGCCTCCGGCTCGGGTCCGGCCGTCAACGGGCCGTTCACCCCCTTGAAGCTCGCGGACTATTATCCGCTCCGAACCCTGTTCTCGGACGTTCCCCTGGAATCCAAGCTCCCCCTCGTCCAGAAGGTCAACAGCCGATGTTTCGGCCTGTCCCCGCTCGTGACCAAGGTCACCGTTCAGCTCCACGACCAGCAGAAGCGCTTCCTCGTCGTGACCAGCGACGGCGTCAAGGCCGAAGACCTCCAACCGCGGTCCTACCTGGCCGCGACCGTCGTCGCCGAGAAGGACGGGAAGCGCGAGCGGGCCTTCTGGAATTTCGGCGGACGGCGGGATTACTCCTTCTACACGCCGGCAATTGTCGAGGAGATCGCCAGGAAGGCCGTGGACCGGACTCTGATCCTCTTCGAGGCGATTCAGCCGCCGGCCGGCGAGATGCCGGTCGTCCTCGGCCCCGGCGTCACCGGCGTCCTTCTCCATGAGGCGATCGGCCACGGCATGGAAGCCGATTTCAACCGGAAGAAGATCTCGACCTACTGCACGATGATCGGCCAGAAGGTCGCCGAGCCCTTTGTGACCATCGTCGACGACGGCACCGTGCCGAACCTGCTCGGCTCGATCAACGTCGACGACGAGGGCACCCCCGGCCAGAGGACGATCCTCGTCGACAAGGGAATCCTGACAAGCTACCTCCACGACAGGATCTCGGCCAAGGCCTACGGGATCAAGCCGACGGGGAACGGCCGCCGCCAGAGCTACCAGCACTATCCCATCCCCCGGATGCGCAACACTTACCTGGAGGCCGGTCCGGCGACGCCCGAGGACGTCGTCAAAGCCGCCGGCAAGGGCATTTATGTCCAGGACGTCAGCAACGGCCAAGTCAAGATCGGCGAGGGCGACTTCGCCTTCTTCGTCTCCCAAGGCCGGATGATCGAGGGCGGGAAGCTGGGCGCCCCCATCAAGGACGTCAATATCATGGGCAACGGCCCCAAGATGCTGGCCAACACGATCATGGTCGCTGACGACTTCGAGTTCAACATGGGGGGGACCGGGGCCTGCGGCAAGGACGGCCAGGCCGCGCCCTGCGGAATGGGCCAGCCGACCTGCCTGATCAAGTCCCTGACCGTCGGCGGGACCCGGGGTTGAGCAAAGGAGAACCAAGATGAAACAGGAACTGTACGACCTCGCGGAGTCCGGGATCGGGATGGCCAAGGCGGCCGGCGCCGGCGCCTGCCGGATCGGGATCGACGGCGAGCGGACGGTCGAGATCAGCTACCGGGACCGCAAGCCTGAGAATATCAAGGAGGCCTCGACCAGGAATTTAGGGCTTGAGATCTTCGTCGACGGCCGGTACTCCAGCATGAGCACGTCCGACCTGCGGAAGGACGCTCTCAAGGAGTTCATCGGCCGGGCCGTCGCCCAGACTCGGCTCCTGGACGAGGATCCCTTCCGAAGCCTGCCCGACCCGAAATATTACCAAGGCCGGGCGAGCCTCGACCTGGGGCAGGTTGATCCTTCCTATGCCTCCCTGACTCCCGACGGGCGGCACGCTTTCGTCCGGGCGATCGAGGAGGCCTGCCTGGATGCGGGCGGCGACAAGGTCATCTCGGTCACGGCCGCGTCGACCGACGGCTACGGCGAATCCCTCCTGATGGCCAGCAACGGCTTCGACGGCTATTCGGAAGTCACGTATTTCGTCGCCGTCGCCGAGATGACCGGCAAGGACGAGGGCGACCGGCGGCCCAACGAGTACGCCGCCGCCGTGACCCTGCGGCGCAAAGACCTCCCCAAGCCCGAGGAGATCGGGGCCGAGGCCGCCCGCCGGACCCTGGCGTTGTTCGGAGCGAAAAAACTCAAGACGGAAACCCTCCCGGTCATCATCGAGAACCGGATCGTGTCCCGCTTCGGCGACGGTCTCATGCAGGCCATGTTCGGCCGGGCCATCCAGCAGAAGCAGAGCTTCCTGGCCGACAAAAGAGGACAGAAGATCGGAAGCGGCATCTTCACGTTGATCGACGATCCCTTCATCAAGGGGGCGCAGGGAGCCCGGCTCTTCGACGGCGAGGGCCTGGCGGCCCGCAAGCGGGTCATGATCGAGGGGGGAGTCCTTAAGGACTTCTACGTGGATTGGTATTATAGCCGGAAGCTGGGTTGCGAACCGACGACGGGG
>JAAZPG010000497.1 GCA_012797375.1 Acidobacteriota bacterium | reverse complement strand
CGCCTGCAGGACCTCGACGAGGCGGTGCGAAAATTCCTGGCGTGGGAGTCGATCCTGGCCGAGAAAGAGGCGCTCAACCTCGATCCGCATCAGGTGCGCCAGGCCGAAACGCAGTTGCAGGCGGCCGATGGAATGGTGACGGGCCGATTGCCCGAAACGTACCAATGGTTGCTGGTCCCGGAGCAGATAAATCCCCAAGCGTCGACCGCCTGGCAGGCGATCCGTCTTTCGGGAGGCGAATCGCTCGCTGTGAGGGCGAGTAAGAAGCTCCGCAGCGAAGAATTGCTGGTGCTGTCGCTCGGCTCGACGATCTTGCGCAAGCACCTCGACGGAGTTCCTTTATGGCGAGGCGATCATGTCGCCGTAAGGCAGCTCGTGGAGGATTTTGCCAAGTATCTCTACCTGCCGCGTTTGGCCGGTCCCGAGGTGCTTACGCAGGCTATGCGCGACGGGATTTCCATGCTCACGTGGCAGTCGGATACGTTTGCTTATGCGGAAAGTTTTGATGAAGGCGCCGGCCGCTATCAAGGTTTACGCGCCGGGTCGATGGCAGCCCTCACGGCTGATATCGGCCTGTTGGTCAAGCCGGATATTGCGATACGACAGATGGAAGCCGAGATCCCCGTTCCGGCTCCCGCGGGTGCTTCCAGCGGAGCGACCGGTGAAGGCGGGGCCGCGGGCGGACCGGGGGATGACGGCGTCACCGGCGGCATAGGCCCCGGCGGCCGGCCGGCTGCCGCTCCGGTTGCCAGACGTTTCCATGGCACCGTCGAGCTCGATTCCGCGCGCGTCGGCCGCGACGCCAGCCGCATCGCCGACGAGGTGATCGCTCATCTGGCCGGTCAGGTCGGCGCGGAGGTAACAGTCACCCTTGAAATCGAGGCCAGACTCGCCGGCGGCGCCTCCGATCAACTCGTCCGGACGGTCACCGAAAACAGTCGTACGCTTAAGTTCAAGAGTCATGGATTTGAGAAAGAGTAGTCGATATTCTCTTCCATGCTTACAAGGAAATCGGTTTTGTAGGAGTCAAATTGTTAGTGCATCCTAGTTTTCCAGGTGGTTCAAAATCGAGGGTGAAACGCGCGGGGGAGAGGATCCGTGAAGGCGCAGCCACCGAAGAAGATATTGCTGTTGTGGAAGAATGGCGAGCCGCTCATCGCGGCGTACTGAATACTTTCCAGGCGATTCTACGGAACCGAACTCGTGGTTCTCGAATTATTGTTGCCCAACGACATAAACGACGGATGACAATCTATGGGAAGCTCCAGAGATTTCCTCAGATGTCGCTGGTTAGGATGGATGATGTAGCTGGCTGTCGTCTGATTTTTCACTCAATTCGGGAGCTCAGTAATTTTCGTTTAAAGTTTCATAAGGCGAAGTTTAATCATCTACTTCAAAATGATGTGGATAAATATGATTATATAAAAAATCCAAAAGATACTGGCTATCGCGGCATTCATGACATATATGAGTATAATGTCAAATCTAAAACCGGAAGGAACTTAACGGGGCTTCTTATTGAAATTCAATACAGGACGCTCGTTCAGCACGCATGGGCAACGGCTGTAGAAGTAATTGGATTTATCACTCAGAGTCAGCCAAAATTTCAACAGGGGGATAAGCGTTACGAGACTGAAATGGCTTATGCGAGTGAGCTCCTTGCGAGAGCACACGAGGATTTAAAAGGACCATTCCCTGGCCTAACCGATAATGATGTCGTGAAGGAATTTCATAAACTAGACAGAGAACTACATTTAATGTCTACACTGCGGGGTCTTAATAGTGCAAAGAGCAGCATTTCTGACAAACGTAATACGATCTTGATATTTTCCAAAGACGGTAATCTAGAGATTAAAAGTTATCGGGGTGCAACCGAGGCCTTGAAAAAGCTATTTATTCTTGAAAAAGAATTGCCTGAACAAGATATCGTTTTGGTTAGAGCCGATACAACAGAAAATGTCCGTTTGGCTTATAGAAATTATTTTAAAGATGCTCGCGAATTCGTCCGGTTAATCGATTCAGCGTGTTCTAGCTTAGGAAAAGGGAAGCAAGAGTGAGTTTTGCCGACAAGTTTTTGATATGAATCGAAATATGAAAAATTCGTTTAAAGAATTGTTCTCAATTTTGAAGAATATTAAAATCGACTAGACGCTCTCTTTATTTCTACCGCCCAATCCCGGGCTTTTTCCAATTCGCCCTCGAAAAGCGGGCCTTCTTTTCCTTTGACGTAAAAGGGCTGCGGTTCCGAAATCATCTCCGCTCCGGCGTCGGCCAAGACCTTGGCGATTTTGCCGGCCGCGTCCCCGTGGATGAACAATTTGACCCGGGTGTCGAAGGCGGCGGCTTTAACGCCCTTGAGCTGTTCCTTTTTCAAGGCGGCAAGAAAGGCCTGCGTTCTCTCCGACGGCTTCCAGCCGAGAATCGGGCTGCCGACAACGACCAGCCCGAGGCCGGAAAAATGCTCCGGCCCGGCGTCGGAAACCGAAACGGCCGGCGCGCCCAGGATTTCCGCGACCGTTTCCGCGATTTTTCGGGTGTTCCCGTGATTCGAGTCGTAAATGACGAGAGATTCCATGAATTTAATCCTCCAGGGGTGCAGTCTGTATCCTCAAAAATTTCGGAATAATATTCTGTGAAGCGGGCCGCTACGGCTCCTTGACCGTTCCCTTGACGGCGATTTCCTTGTGGGCTCCCTTGGTCGTGTGGAGGCGGAAACCGTCCACCTCCGGCGGCCAGGCTTCGGCCAGGATATAGACCGTGATGTATTCCGAATAGGACGGCTTGAAATCGCCGACCATGTGGAATACGAGCCGGGGCTCCTCGCCCGGCGGAGCGGACCGGGCGATCCGTTCGGTGAATGGAAGGACGGTTTCGGCTCCCGTCGATTCCCGGCGCAGGACGAGGCCTCCGTCCTCCTTCAGGGAGAGGACGTATTCCCCCGCCGGAAAGCTTGTTCCGGCGGCCTTGAAGGGAAACGAAATGACGTACCGGTCGGCGGCCAGGGCGTTCAGCGTTCCGAGAGCCAGGATGACGGCGGCCGCGGCCGCCGCGCGGCGGAGTTGAGATTTCATGAGCGTTCTCCCTTTGCCGGGCGCGCGGGCGTCAGCCGGCGGACTCCATGGGGAAGGCCGGGGCCGTCCCCCCCTCGGGCGGGATCCCGTTCTTGATCGCGTCCTCCATGCCCTCAATGAACGTATCGATCTCCTCGAGCGTCGTGTAGATGTTCGGCGAGACGCGGAGAGCCTGGTAGTCGAACACTTGGTTGGGCGGGGCGCCGCCGATCAGCGGAACGGCGACGATCCGGTACTTCGATTTCAGGAAGGCGGCGAGATTCCGCATGTCGAGGCCCTCGACGTTGACCGCGGCCACGCCCCAGGCTTCGGGCGGTTCCCCGAGATTCGTCAGGATACGGACGCGCGGATGGGCTTTGAGAGCGGCGGCCCAGCGGAGAGTCAAGTAGCGCAGCCGGGCGGCCTTGCGCTCGCCGCCGACGGCTTGGTGGAAGGCCAGGGCTTCACCGAGGGCGGCCCGGATGCCCCAGGGATGGGTCCCGATGGCTTCGAATTTGCGGATGTCGCCGTCCTGCTGTTCAGGCGCGGCCTGCAGCGGCCAAAATTTCGGGATCATCTCCCGACGGACGTAAAGGCAGCCGTTGCCGATGGGGGCCATCAGCCACTTGTGAAGGCTGACGCCGTAGGCGTCGCACTCCAGATCCCTCAGCTTGAAGGGGAATTGCCCCAAGGCGTGGGCTCCGTCGACGATCGTCACGATCCCCCGCGACCGGGCCAAGCGGGCCAGCCGCTGGACGGGGAAAAGCTGGGCCGTCAGGTTGGTGATGTGGCAGAAATGGAAGACCTTCGTCCGGGGGGTGATCGCTTCCTCGAACAGCCGGTAGAGCTGGTCCTGCGTCGCCGGGACGGGAAACTGCAGCCGGGTGACCTTGATCCCCTCGCGCCGCATCCGCTGATCCCAGGTCGTCAGCATCCGGGGGTAATCCTGCTCGGTCGTGATCACCTCGTCGCCGGCTTCGAGGTCGAGGCCGTTCTGGACGATCTGCAGGGATTCGCTGGCTCCGCGGGTCAGGGCCAGCTCGTCCGTGGCGCAGCCGAATTCCGCGGCCATCCGCCGACGGATCGTCTCGACGTTCTCGGCGACCATCGCCTGGTAATGGACGGGGAGCATGTTGATCATTTCCAGGTAGCGGAACTCGGATTCGAGGACCACGCGGGGACAGGGAGCGGTGAAGCCGTTGTTCAGATTGATCAGGGTCCGGTCCAGCTTGTAGGCCAGTTGGACTTCCCTCCAGTAGAATTCATCGGCGGCGATCTCCTCGGGCGTCCGGCCGGCGGTCGACCGGGCCGCGGCTTCGATCCTTTCGAGCCCGCCGGCGTTGACCGCGGCGGCGGTTATCCCCACGGCTCCGCACAGACGCAAAAACGACCGCCGGTCCCAGATTTGAGATTTCATGAAGCGGCTCCTCCTTTGCGGGATGACTTATTATATTCGCAATTCCCATTCTCCGGTCAAGCGGAAAACCCTTTGATTTCCGGCGCCTTCATGAGAGAATACGCGCCCGGCGGAAGCCGGACATCCGTCCGCGGCGGCGAGGCCGCCTCGAGACTTGCGGCGCCGGGCTCCCTGACAAGGTCAGACAATCCTCCCGGGCCGGGAGGACGGAGGTCCCTGGTTTTATCGGCCGGCGAAAATGCTGAAGGAGGTTCTTTGATGTTCGAACCGCGGATTTATAAAGAACGCCGAAAACGGCTGCTCCGGGCGGTCGGATCGGGCCTGGGCTTGTTCCTGGGCAACGAGGAAAGCCCGATGAATTATCCCGATAACACGTTTCGCTTCCGTCAAGACAGCACGTTTCTCTATTATTTCGGGCTGGACCGGCCCGGCCTGGCGGCGGTGATGGACTTCGATGAGGGGACGGCGACCGTCTGCGGCGACGACTATACGGTCGATGATATTGTTTGGCGAGGCCCTCAGCCGGCCATCCGGGAGATGAGCCGCCGGGCCGGCGTCGAT
>JAAZPG010000496.1 GCA_012797375.1 Acidobacteriota bacterium | reverse complement strand
ATGAAGCTCATGAACGAGATCGAATCCGATGCCGACGGCGTCATCAAGGAAATCTATGTCGAGAACGGCAAGCCCGTCGAATTCGGTCAGAAGCTGTTCCTGATCGTCCCGCAGGCGTAAGGCGCGATGTTTTCGAAAATCCTTATCGCCAACCGCGGGGAAATCGCCCTCCGCATCATCCGCGCGGCCAAGGAGCTGGGCATCAAAACCGTGGCCGTTTTTTCCGAGGCAGACCGGACGTCGCTCCACACCATGCTGGCCGACGAGAAATTCTGCATCGGGCCGGCCAAGCCCCAGGACAGCTATCTCAATATTCCCAACATCCTCAGCGTCGCCCAAATCACCAAGGCCGACGCCATCCACCCCGGGTACGGATTCCTGGCCGAAAACGCCCGGTTTGCCGAGATCTGCGAGACCGAGGGGATCACCTTCATCGGTCCCCCGGCCTCGATTATCCGTCTTATGGGCGACAAGAATCGGGCCCGCCAGGAGATGATGCGGGCCAAGGTTCCGGTCATTCCGGGAAGCGACAAGGTCCTCGAGGATTCCGACGAGGCGAAAAAAACCGCCCAAAAAATCGGCTATCCCGTCATTATCAAGGCCTCGGCCGGAGGGGGCGGGAAGGGCATGCGGATCTGCCGCAACGCCAACCACCTCGAAGAGCAGTTTCCCATCGCTCAGAACGAGGCCAAAAACGCTTTCGGGGATCCGTCCCTGTATCTCGAGAAGTACATCGTCGGAGCCCACCACATCGAGATCCAGGTCATCGGCGACAAGAAAGGCAACGTCGTCGCCTTCGGCGAGCGGGAATGCTCCGTTCAGCGGAAGTATCAGAAAGTCATCGAGGAAACGCCTTCGCCCTTCATCGACGAGAAGCTCCGCCGGAAAATGATGAAGGCGGTCGAGGACGCGGCCAAGTATCTCGGATACGAAAACTTGGGGACCTTTGAGTTCCTGGTCGACGAGAGCCGGAAATTCTATTTCATGGAGACCAACACCCGGGTCCAAGTCGAGCATCCGATCACGGAAATGGTCTACGGGATCAACCTGGTCAAGACCCAGATCCGGACGGCCGCGGGGGAAAAGGTCAATTTCCCCTTCGAGCTCAAGATGAAGGGTCACTGCATCGAATGCCGGGTCAACGCCGAGGATCCGAACACGTTCGCCCCGTCGCCGGGGACGATTGATTTCCTCGTCCTCCCCGGAGGGGAAGGCATCCGGGTGGATTCGGGGGCCTACGGCGGATGGGTCATTCCGCCCTATTACGACTCGCTCGTGGCCAAGATCATCGCTTACGCGCCGTCGCGGCTCCTGGCCATCAAGAAGATGCAGACCGCCTTGGAAATGACGACGATCGTCGGGATCAAGACGAACATCCCCCTCCACTTGATGATCCTGGCCAATTCGGATTTCATCAACGGAACGTACGACACGCAGTTTCTGGAAAAATTCCTGGCCCGCAAGAACGGCGATTGATCGTTCAGCCCCGGCGGTAGACACGGACGGCAAAGGCGCCGTCGTTGTCGCCGGTCACGTTCTCATTGGGACCGAGGAAGAGGCGGCCGTCGGCCGGGATCACGGCCGGGCCGGCTTTCCCGATGGGGAAAGCCACGCCGTATTCCCGGACCGTTTTTTCCTTCGTTTTCGGATCCTCGACGATCACGACTTCCCGTAGGACCCGGCCGACAAGACAACCGAGGTTGCTTTCCGGCAGCGGCTGCTGCATCGTCCGCACCTGGATGCCTTCAGGACCGCAATAGGCTTCCTCGTTGCCGGTCTGCAGGCAGATCGTGCCGGACGCCTCAAACCAGAATTCCTCCCCGGCCCGGACCTCGAGGCCGGTATCCGTCCAGCCGGACGCTCCCGCCGCCGTCAGCGTCTTCACCAGGACGAAATCGCCCGGCCGGAGAGAGGCTTTATCCCCCGTCGATCCCCCGGGAAACCCGCCGGCCAGGCGGATCAGGGCGAAGGCGAGGGCCAAGGCGCGCATCATGTTTCCCGGAGAATGTCGAGCATCGCTTGATGGATGAGCCCGTTGCTGGCGCAGAGCTCGGGGATGTAGATGTCCGCCGGGCGGCCCCGCAAATCGGTGAGCCGCCCGCCGGCTTCGGCCAGGATCACCGCCCCGGCGGCCGTGTCCCACGGGTTGAGCTTTAATTCCCAGAATCCCTCAAACCGCCCGCACGCGACGTAGCAGAGGTCCAAGGCGGCCGATCCGCATCGCCGGACGGCCTGGGCGGCCAGGAGAAAACGGTTATGGGCGGCCATGTTGGTCCGTGACTCACGGACGTCGTAAGGGAATCCGGTCGCCACCAGGCTTCGGCCGAGCTCCCCGGTCGCCGAGACCCGGATGGGCTCGCCGTTAAGGAAAGCCCCTCCGCCGGCCTCGGCCGTGAACATCTCGCCCATGATCGGGTTGAAGACGATTCCGGCGACGAGCGCCCCGTCGTGCTCCAGGGCGATGGAGACGCAGAACCAAGGGAACCGGTGGGCGAAATTCGTGGTCCCGTCGAGCGGATCGATGATCCAGCGGAAGCCGGCCCCGGTGATCTTTCGGAGCCCTTCCTCTCCGAGGAAATCATGGCCGGGAAAGCGGGCCGCCAGCCGCTCATGGATCAAGGCCTGGGAGGCGGTGTCGGTTTCCGTGACGAGATCGATCTCCCCCTTGAAGGACACGGGGCCGGCCCGGCGGTAATCGCGCCTGAGGATGTCCCCCGCCTCGCGGGCGGCATCCCGGGCGGCATCCAGGTAGGACGTGTAACCGGTCATGTCCGGCTATCATAGACCAGGGAGACGCGTCTTTCAACCCGTTTCCCCTTTTCCCGCCGGCCGGCGGAGCGGCCTCCGGGACGGCGGCGGAAATCGATCCCGCCGCGCTTATTTTCTGAACTTTCGAGCCGCTCCATCGTATGAAAGGGTGATTTTATTCGGACAAGGCT
>JAAZPG010000053.1 GCA_012797375.1 Acidobacteriota bacterium | reverse complement strand
TACCATGTTCGGGGCGCCGGCGACAAACGCGGAATCCGCGCGGTTGCCGGCCGGCGGCTTCACGATTATAATGACCGGAGAAGAATGAACGCCTCTGATGACCGGTTCCCCGCCTTGATTCGAAATCTGGATCTGTTGAAGGAGATCGAAACGGCCGCCGGCCGTCTCTACGCCGGATTCGCGGCCGCCTTCCCTGAAGACGCCCCGCTCTGGGACGTCTTAAGGGCCGAGGAGGAAGGCCACGCCCGCCGGGTCGATGAGCTCAAGAGACTGGTTGAAGCCGACCGGCAGGCCTTTCATCCGGACAAATTCAATCCGGCGGCCTTGAACACCTTTCTGGCCGGCCTTCGCGAAAGTCTCAGGAAGCTGGAAAAAGGCGAAATCTGGAGACGCCAAGCCTTGGCCGTCGCCCAGGATTTGGAGAACACACTCTCCGAAAGGGCCTTCTACAGGGTCGTCCAAAGCGAGCTTCCGGAATTCAATAAGCTCGTCGAGGACATCGACCGCGAGACCCGGGCCCACCAGCAAAGGCTGCTCGAGTTCATCCGCCTTCATTTTCCCGCGTCTTGACAAGCCGTGAATCAGAGGGCATATGGAAAACGAATATCGACCCGGACCTCCGCGACGCCGAACTTTTCCTCCGGATCTTCCGCCCAAGGATCGACGCCGGCGGCCCGCCGGCGGCCGTCCTGGCGCTCAAGATGAAGCCGCCGGAGCCGGCCGGCCGGGGCGGAGGCTCTTTCCTCCGGGGCTTTCTCAACAACCGGCGGCGGGCCTGAAGCGCGGTCTCGGGCTCGGCGTTTTGATCGTCCTGTGCGCCTGCGGCGGACGGGACGTCGGGAGCGAAATCATCCTGACGGGTTCGGTCGAAAGCGATCCCGTTCGCGTCTCCCCGCTCGTCGGGGGGCGCTTGCTCGAGGTCGCGGCCGTCGAGGGAACGCGGATCGGCGCGGGCGGGATCATCGCCCGGATCGACGCGACCGACCTCGAGCTTCAGCTCCGGCAGGCCGAAACCGCCGTCCGGGCGGCGGAAACCCATCTCGCCCTCGTCCGGAAGGGCGTCCGGAGCGAGGACCTGGCCACGGCCCGGGAGCAGGTCAAGCAGGCGGAAATCGCGGTCGACAAAGCCGAGCGGGAGCGTCGGCGCCTGGCCCGGTTGTACGAAGAAGGATCGATCACGGCCAAGGCGCTCGACGATGTCTCCGTCCAGGCCGATTCGGCCCGGAGCGTCCTCCAACAGGCCCGGAAGCAATACGAAAAAGCCGAAGCCGGCGCCCGCAAGGAGGAAATCGAGGCGGCCGAAGCCCTCCGCGACCAAGCTCGGGCCGCGGCCGACATTTTGAAGAAGAAGATCGGCGATTGCCTGGTCCTTTCCCCCGTCGCCGGGACCGTCCTCCACCGCCTGGCCGAGCCCGGCGAAGTCGTCGCCCCCGGAACGGCCCTGGCGATCTTGGCCGATCTTACGACCGTCAAGATCACGGCGTACGTCCCGGAACGAGACTTGGGCTCCATCGCCCCGGGAATGAGCGCCTCGCTGAGGGCGGACGCCTTCCCCCGGCGGAGTTTTCCGGCCTCGGTATCGCGCATCGCCGACGAGGCGGAATT
>JAAZPG010000495.1 GCA_012797375.1 Acidobacteriota bacterium | reverse complement strand
CGGCGCCGGGCTTCCTCGGGCTCGGGTTTGACCGCGAAGGCGCCGAAGGCGCCGTCGGCCGAAAGCGCGACTTCGCCTTTCCGGCCTTCCCCGGCGGGGAAGGCATAGGCTTTGTCCCCCCGGATTTCCTTGAAAATGACTTCCCCGTTTCCTTCCTGGGGAGCGAGGCGGGCGGCGAACCATCGGCCGTTGTCCGAGACGACGGCCGAGACGATTGTCCTCCAGGCGAGGATGTCACGGAGCTCGATCGGCCGCGGCCCGGCCGGCTGGGCCGGAGCCGGGGCTTCTTGGCCCGCGGCCGGAACGCCGCCGGAAAGAACCGCCAGGAAAACGAGAAGAAGAAGGGCGAAAGCCGGGCGCAGGATTTTCATGGAGCCTCCCGAAAAGATTGGATGTCTTTCTGGCAAAGGAAGTCATGGTAAGGGAAAGACCGGTGGTTTTCAAGCCCGCGAATCGCGCCGTTTAAAATCCTAATCCGATTGGAAAAGGATATCCCGGATGATTATCAGGCCGGTCGGCCCGTCTCCATCGTCTTGTCGTCCCGGGATAGATCTTGACTTCCCCGGATCGACGATTTATCCTCCGCCGCGGAAGATCATTGATTCCAAAGAAATCCCGGCCGCTCGCTTAAGCCGGGGATCGAAAGCACCTCCATCGGCGGGGCAAAGCCCCGCCGGCCGTCTTCAGGCGAAAAATCGGGCTTGAAGAAAACGGCCGGGCGGACGGGAAGGAGAGTCTCGATGAAAAGCGTGTTCCGATGGGCCGCGGCCCTTTTGATTGTCAGCCTCGCTTCGGCGGCCGGCGCGTCCGGTCAACCGAATCCCGCCGCCTCCTCCTTCGCCTCTAAGCCCTATGAAGCGATTTCTCTGTTCGGCCGTCCGCTTGTTTCCCCGGCCCCTTCCCCGGCGGCCGTGAAAAGCTACGAGGACGCCCTCAAGGATTTCGACGTCGATCCGAGCGAAGACAACTGGATCTGGCTCGGCCGCCGCACGGCGTACCTCGGCCGCTTCCGCGAAGCGATCGCCGTCTACAGCGAAGGCTTGAAAAAGCATCCCGATTCCTGCCGTCTGTACCGCCACCGCGGCCACCGCTATATTTCGATCCGCCAGTTCGGCCGGGCGATCTCCGATTTCGAGAAGGCGGCCGCCCTGGCCGCCGGCACGCCGTTGGAGGTCGAGGCCGACGGAAATCCGAATCCGTCGGGCATTCCCGTTTCCAACACCCAGTTCAACATTTATTACCATCTCGGCCTGGCTTATTACCTGACCCGGGACTTCGTCAAAGCCGAAGCGGCCTTCCGCGAGTGCCTCAAATGGTCCAACAACGACGACTCCGTCGTGGCCGCGACCGACTGGTTTTATTTGATTCTGCGGCGGACGGGAAAGGCGGATGAAGCCCGCGCCCTCCTGTCCAAGATCAATTCGAGGATGAAGCTTCTCGAGAACGGAGCCTATCTCGAGCGTCTTTTGATGTTCAAGGGAGAGATCGAAACGGACGATTTCGGCCGCGGCCGGTCCGGCGAAACCGCCATCGAAACGGCGATCCGTTCTTACGGCCTGGGCATGGCTCGTTTATGGACAGGCGACAAAACCGGGGCCCGGCGGCTCTTCGAGGAGATGCTCCGCCGCGAGGACTGGGCGTCGTTTTCCGTGATCGCCGCGGAGGCGGAACTGGCCGATCTTGTCCGGGCCGAGCCGGACAGGAGTTCACCCGGCGCGACGCTCGCGGCTTGGACCTTGAGCTGGAACGTGTGCGACCTCGACCTGACTCAAAAGCTTTTCGAGCCTTCGCCCAGGACGACTTACTTTTCCTCGGAAAAGGCCGGCCGGATCCAGGGGATGGACGCCCTGATGGACCATTCCCGGAGCTTTGGCTTCATTCCCGGGGGAAAAACCGCGGACAACCGCCTCTGGCTCGACGGTCTCGATGTCCTGGGCGTTGAGGATATGGCCCTGGTCACGGCCTTCTGGTATTTCGACCGGGACGTGGCCGGCCCGGGCCCCGTCCAAAAAGGTCCGGTGACGTTCGCCATGATGCGGGAGGGCGGAAACTGGCTGATCGTCCACGCCCATTTCGCCAACGATCCCCGGTGAAACCGGAGGAGCGGGCTTTTATTAAGCAAGCGCCGGGGCCGGGGCTTGTTCCCCGGGGACATTCCGAAGGGTGCTCATCCCCGGCGGAAACGAACAGGATGACGTCAGCCCGGCCGGGCGGTCTCTCATCGTCCGAATAAAACCGACGAGCCCGTATAAAACGTCCCGGCCACGGCCCCGGTCATGAGGCAGGCCAGGGTGGCGGCGAGCAAAGCCCGAAATCCAATCCGGGAGATGTCCCGGATCCGCGTCGGGGCGAGCGCGCCCGTCCCGCCGACGAAGATCGCCAGGGAGGCCACGTGGGCGAAGCCGCAGAGGGCATAGGAGGCGATGATGGCCGAGCGCGGATCTTTGAGCGCGCCGGCGGCCAGGAGATCTGACAGGCGCCCGTAGGAAAAAACCTCGGTCAAGATCGTCCGGTCGCCGAGGATCTTGGCGATGGAGAACGCGTCGGCCGGAACGACGCCCATGGCCAGGGTCAGGGGGGTGAAGAGGTAGCCGAGGAGAGCTTCGATGGACCAGTCGAAATGCCAGCCGAAGAGCCCGTTGACCAGGCCGCCGGCCCATCCGAGGCCGAGGTTGACCAGGGCCAGGATTCCGAGGAAGGCGATGAGCAGGGTGACGATCCCCCCCAGGAGCTTCAGGCCTTCCCCGGCGCCGTTGATGATCGCCATGATCAGGTTGTCCTCGCGCTCATAGTGGGGCTTGACGTCGAGCCCCAGGGTCAGCGGCTTCTCCGTCTCGGGCATGAGAAGCTTGGCCATGACGATCGAGGCCGGAGCCGAGATGAACGAGGCGGAGACGAGGTGGCCGGCGATCGTCGGGATGGATTTCTGGAGCATCATCACGTACATCGCCAGGACGGTCGAGGCGATCGTGCCCATGCCGGCGGTGATGATGGTCCCGAGCTCGGACCGGGTCATGTCCTTGAGGTGGGGCCGGACGACGAGGGCAGATTCGACGCCGACGAAGATGTTGGCCGAAACGGAGAGCGCCTCGGCCCCGCTGATTTTCATCGACCGGGAGAAGAGCCGGGCGAACAACCGGACGAAGAACGGCATGATCCGCAGGTAGTAGAGGGCGCCCAAAAGGGCGGCGAAGAAAATGATCGTCGGCAAGCCCTGGAAAGCCAAAAAATAGCCGAGGGAGGTTTCGCCGGCTTCGTTCGTCGCGCCCGGCGGCAGGGCCAAGCGGCCGAAGACGAACTTCGTCCCCGCCGTGGCGGCGCTCAAAACCGTGGTGACGGCGTCGTTCACCCACAGAAACGCCTTGGTCCCGGCCGGGATGACGAAGACGAAGCAGGCGACGAGAAGCTGGAGCCCGATGCCCCAGAAGAGAACCCGGACGTTGACGATTTTCCGGTTCGACGAGAAAAGCCAGGCGACGCCGGCCAGGACGAAGATGCCGGCGAAGCTGACGAGGTTATAAACCGTCATGCCTTTCCTCCTTCAGGTCTCGAGCCGCCGCGGGCCGAAATTTCCTTGATGTCCCGCGGCCGAGTGTAATCAGCCGCAGAAGGGATGTCAAATGACCGAACGGCGCCGTTAAAAATCTTACCCTCCTCCGCTTGTCCCCCGGTTTCTTGATTCCGGCCGGCGATCGGATTACACTGAATCCGCGAAGAGAGCGGAAGGACGGGAGAAAGGATTCCGATGAGAAACGCGGCTCTCGCTCTCGCGCTTTCCTTCCTTCTCGTTTCCTGCACCTCGAGCCCCCGACGCGCCGTCCGGACGGCCGTTCCCCCGGCTGACGACATGAAAACGGCCGAGACCGCCTCGGCTTTGGCCGGCCGGGGATCGTACGTCTTCCTGAAGGACGCCTGCCGGATATACGGCGGCCTATACGCCAAGGCCGGCCTGAGGGAGCGCGTCGCCGCCCCGTATTTCCGGGCGGTTTTTCTCCTTTTCCTCCGGGAACGGGAGCTGGGCATCGGCGGAACCGAAACCTTCGCCCGGGCCGAGCGTTTGGCCGGGGAAAATCCCGGCCTGACCGGGTACCGGAATTGGCTGGCCGCGGCCCGGGAAATCCCGCTCCGGGTCAAGGGGGTCGTCCGGGACTCCATTCCCTGGCTGGAAAATACCTTCGATCCGGAAGAACTCGATCGCCTTCGGGCCGACCTGTACGCCCGGGCTCCCGCCGACGGCGAAGCGGCGTATTTTTACCTGGCCCTGGCTTGTCCCGGGAAATCTT
>JAAZPG010000494.1 GCA_012797375.1 Acidobacteriota bacterium | reverse complement strand
GGGTTTACGCCCGGCTTGGAGACGACGTCGCCCTGGCGGCCTCGGATGAATCCGAAGGCGTCGAGCCGTACCGCTTCGACCTCATGTACGATTGGAACCCCGAGCCCGTCCGTTTCCAGGGAACGCTTTTCTCCGAACGCGGGATCTACCGGGCCGGCGAGACCGTCCACCTCAAGGGGATATTCCGCGAGCGCTCGAAGGGCGCCTGGGTGATTCCCGCGGTTCGGGAAGCGCAACTGGAAATTCAGGACCCTTTTTCGAAATCCGTCTCCAAGGCCAAGGTCGACCTCGACGCCTACGGATCCTTCGCCTTCGATTTCGACACCCGCGAGGATGCTCCCCTCGGAGCTTACAGCGTCACGGCCGTCATTCCTAAATCATCATCGAACGCCGTGGAAGCGCGGGCTTATGACTCCTTCCGGCTCGATGCCTTCCGTCCGGCCGAGTTCGAAGTCCACTTGAAATCGCTCCGGGACGCTTACGTCATCGGCGACGCCTACGAGGCGGAAATCCGGGCGTCCTATCTCTTCGGAGGGGTGTTGGCCGGCCAGCCCGCCTCCTGGGCTCTCCGGCTGAATCCGGCCGGGTTCACTCCGCCGGGCCGCCCCGGCTTCACTTTCGGGCGGGAGGCCGAGGAATGGAGCGAGGATATGCCTTCGGAAACGAGCCGGCTCGTCGGCTCGGGGGAAGGCTCGCTCGACAAGGACGGCCGCTTGGCCGTCAAGGTTCCCCTGGCCGCGGGAAAGGAAACCGGGACCCTCAGCGCCGACCTGGAAGTCACCGTTCAAAGTCCCAGCCGGCGGTCCATTTCCAGCCGAATCCAAGCGCTGGTTCATCCCGGTGATTTCTATCTCGGCTTGAAGCCGTCCACCTCGTTTCTGAAAAAGGGGGATCCTCTGTCCGTCCAAGTCATCGCCGCCCTCCCCGACGGGACGCTCCAAGGCGGCCGGGCGGTTAAAGTCAAGCTTCTCCGGCGCATCTGGAAATCGGCGAGGAAAGCCGGCTTGGGAGGCCGCTTGGAGTGGATTTCGGAGAAATCCGATACCGTGGTCGCGGTCCGGGACGTTAAGACCGCGGATTCCGAGCCCGCCGCCGCCGCCTTCGCGCCGGATCAATCGGGCTTTTACTTGGTCGTCGCTGAAGGGCGTGACGGCTCGGGCCGAGCGGTTTCGTCATCGACCTACCTGTATGTCACGGGCGACGACTACGTTCCCTGGGAGCGGGCCGACGACGACGTGATCGATCTCGTGGCCGACGCGTCTTCCTACAAGCCGGGAGACACGGCCCGAATCCTGGTCAAGTCCCCCTACGAGCGGGCCAAGGCCCTGGTGACCGTCGAGCGCGAATCGATCATGGCCTCCGAGATTGTGGAGATCGCCGGCTCGACCTCGGAAATCGCCGTCCCGGTCACGGCTGAGATGATTCCCAACGCCTACGTCTCCGTCCTCCTCATCCAGGGCCGGACATCCTCCGCCTCGGCCGGGGCGGTCGAGGACGCGGGCAAACCCTCTTTTAAAATCGGCTACACAGGCCTGTCCGTCGATCCGGCCGAAAAAAAGCTCGAGCTGGACATCCAGACGGACAAGGCCGTTTATAAACCAGGCGAAACCGTTACTCTTCGCCTCCAGGCTAAAAACTTCCAGGGCGCGGGAACGAACGCCGACTTGGCCGTGGCCGTCGTCGACGTCGGCGTCATCAACCTGATCGGTTACCAGACGCCCGACCCCTTCGCCGCCTTTTACGGCGAGCGCCCCTTGTCGGTGGAAACGGCCGAAACCCGGGTCCGGGTCGTCGGCCAGAGGCATTTCGGAGAAAAAGGAGAGAATCCCGGGGGCGGCGGGGCCGGATCGGGAGGCGGTCTTTCCCTCTCCGAGGTCCAGCTCCGGGGAGATTTCAAATCCACGGCGTATTGGAATCCATCGATCGCGACCGACTCCGAGGGCAAGGCCGAGGTGAAGTTCACCCTCCCCGACAACCTGACCACCTTCCGGGTGATGAGCGTCGCCCAGACCAGGGATTCGCGTTTCGGCCGGAGCTCGGCCGATTTCAAGGTGGCCATATCCCTTCTCCTCCTTCCGGCCCTTCCCCGCTTCGCCCGGGTCGGCGATTCCTTCCAGGGGGGCGCGTTGGTCACGAACAACAGCGGGACGAAAGGAACCGTCCGGCTTTCCCTTAAGGCCGGCGGCCTGGCGGTCTCCGGCGGTCTTGAACAGGTCTTTGAGCTCGAGCCCGGCGCCTCGCGGGAAGCCCTCTTCGCCTTCAAGGCGGAGGCGGCCGGCCGGGCCGTCCTCGAATTCCGGGCGGCGATGAACGCCCATTCCGACGGGCTCGAGGCGGTCTTTCCCGTCGAACAGCCTCGTCCCCTGGTCTTCCTCGGCTTTTCCGGCCAGGCGGAAACCCGCCGGGAGGAGGTCGTCCGCATTCCGCCGGACATCCACCCCGACCTCGGGGAAATCGACCTCCGGGCTTCAGCCTCGGCCCTCAACGGCCTGAAGGCGCGCCTGGATGAGCTCGTCGATTATCCCTACCTTTGCCTCGAACAGCGCCTGTCCCGGATTCTCCCCTTCCTCATCGCTGCTCCGGTCATCCGCGATTTCAAGCTCTCCCCTCTCCCCCCGGCCGAAACGGAGAAAATGATCCGCGGAACGCTTCGTGAAGTCTACGCCTGCCAGAAGGACAACGGCGGCTTCTCCCCGTGGACGGAATCGGCTTTCGATTCGCCGTATGTCTCGGCTTATGCCGTCTTCGCCCTGCTCAAGGCGTATGAGTCCGGCGTGCCTGTCGACCGGTCCCGCCTGGACGCCGGGCTCGATTATCTCCGGAATGTCCTCGGATCGAAGCACGATCCGCGGGCTTATCCTTATAACCGGGCTTCCTGGGCGGCGGTTCAGGCTTTCGCCCTCTATGACCTGGCTCTCGCCGGGCGGCTCGAGGCGTCCTACGCCGAAAAGCTTTTCCAGGAGCGCGGCCGCCTGCCTCTCTTCGGACGGGCTCTCCTCTTGAAGGCCTTTCACCGGATCGCCCCGGGATCGGAGGGGGAAAAAACTCTGACCCGCGAATTCCTCAACCTGGCCAAGATCACGGCGGCCGAAGCCCGCTTCGAGGAGGACGATCCGTCCGGATTGTCCTGGATTTATTCCTCCAACGCCCGGACGACGGCGATCGTCCTCCAAGCCCTCCTCGAAACCGGCGGCTCCGGCCCCGTCCTTTCGGGGGCGGCCCGCTGGCTTGTCCAGAAACGAAGCGCCCCCGGGT
>JAAZPG010000493.1 GCA_012797375.1 Acidobacteriota bacterium | reverse complement strand
TCGCCCCGGACGAGAGCGGCCGCGGGAGGGAGCGATCCCGCCCCCCGGCCGCCGGGGCGGATCAGGACGAACGCTTCATCGCGGCGGGGGATCAGCGCCTCGACAAGATGCCCGCCGATGAATCCCGTCGCCCCGGTGACGAGCGCTTTCATCCGGCCGCCTGACAACGCATGATGAAAGCGATTTTATCAGAGTCGGACGATTTGGGAAAACCTTGTCTGTCCGGATCCGCTCTTAGGACAACTGGGATTCGGCCGCTTCCAGAAGCTCCAAAACCGCCTCCGGCGTGGCGGCTTTCAGAAGCTCCTTGCGCAGGCCGTTTTCTTTCAGCAGCCTGGAGAGCTTCCCCAAGACCTTGAGGTATTCGCCGGCCTTGTCCTCCGGGGCTCCGAGGAGGAAGACCAGGCGGACCGGCTCGCCGTCTTCGGCGCCGAAGTCGACCGCGGGCCGCAGCCGGGCCATGGCCATGACGATCCGCTCCAGGGCCCTCGTGCGGGCGTGGGGGATGGCCAATCCCCGGCCGATGGCCGTGCCGCCCTGCTGCTCGCGCTTGAGCACATCGTCCAGGAACCGGCCGCGGTCGGTGATCAAACGGCTTTCGGCCAGCCGGTCGGCGATGAGGGAGAAAGCCCTTCCTTTGTCGGAGGCGGGCAGATCGAGCAGGATCGCTTGTGAATCGAGATAGTCGGTCGGACGCATGGGATTTTGACGTTTTATCGCTCAACCATACATCAAAGCGGGGGAAAAGGCCAGCCGCCTCAGCGGAGCTTCTCGATGTCGGCTTCCTTGCCGACCAGGACCAGCACCTGGCCGTCCTTGATCACGAAGTGGGCCGGCGGAAGGGTGGTGACCTGGTCGGTCAGCACGTCCTTGACGGCGATGACCATGACGTTATAGAGCGAGCGAAGCTGCAGCTCGGCGATGGTCTTCCCCAGAAAGCTCTCGGGGGGGGCCATCTCGAAGATCATGCAGTCCTCGGAGAGCGGCAAATAGTCGAAGACGTTGGGCGAGATCAGGCTGCGGGCCACTTTGTGGGCGATCTCTTTCTCGGGAAGGATGACTTCCGTGGCCCCGACTTTCTCCAGGATGATCTGGTGCTCCTCGTTGGGAGCCTTGACGATGATCGACTTGACCTTCAGCTGCTTGAGGTACAAGGTGATCAGGGTCGCCGCGGCCAGGTCGTCGCCGAAAGAGATGATGACCGTGTCGTCCTCATGGATGCCGATCTGGTCCATGAGGTCCTTGTCGGTTCCGTCGGCGACGATGGCTTTCCCGGCCAGGTCGCGCACCCGCTGCACCGCCTCCTTGTTCTTGTCCACGGCGATCACCTCGAATCCTTTGTCCGAAATCTCGCGGACGATGTTTTGGCCGAAAATCCCCAGGCCGATGACGACGCAGCGCTTCATGACTCCTCCTATCCGACCATTACGCCTTCCTCGGCATAGACCAGTCCGCGCCGGAACGTCGACCAGGCGAAGGCCAGGGTGAGCGGTCCGACGCGGC
>JAAZPG010000492.1 GCA_012797375.1 Acidobacteriota bacterium | reverse complement strand
TTTTTCGGAAAGGATTCGGCGGGGGAAGTCGCCGAGCCGTTTTTCGAAATCGATCCTCACGGCCGGCGGCACGGCCTCCGTATCCCAAAGGTCCTTGGTTTCCGCGGGATTATCCGACAGGTTGTACATCCGGTGCCGGCCGAGCTCGGGATTCAGGATCATCTGCCAAGGACCGTCATAGAGGGCGAAGCGGTTCCGATCGGATTCCGGCCGGTAGGTTTCGGCGAACACCGGGATCGACGCGCCCTCGGGAAGAGAGAGAAGATCGCGGCCCGGCAGGTCCCGGAGTCCGTCCAGGCCGAAGAGCGTCCGGAACGTGGGGGCGATGTCCAAGAGGGTCACCGGCTCGGTCCGCCGGGTTCCGGCCCGGCGGTCGCCGGGAAGGGCGATGATCAAGGGAACGTGAAGATAGACTTTCTCGAGGAACTTGATATGCCCGCAGTGAGGTTCGCCGGCCTCGTTGGCGAATTCCCCCAGCCCTTCGCCGTGGTCGCCGACGGCGATGACGGCCGTGCTGTCGCGAAGGCCGAGACGGTCTAACACGGCTAAAAGCTCGCCGATTTTCCCGTCCAGATATTCGACCTCGCGGGCGTACTGCGTCCGGGTGGCCGGGATCGGGAGGAACAATTGTCCGAAGAATTCCATCGTCACCTTGCGGGCCGACGGCGCCCGCAGAACGATCGTCGCCCCGTCCTTGAAAAAGCGGGCCGTTTTCCCGGGAAAGGATATCCAGCGTCCCCCGGGCTCCCAAGAGACGCCCGCTGTCTCCGGACCGGGACGGAGCCGGATCTCGTCCAAACGGGCCGCCGGACGGTCCGGATTCGATTGAAACGGATTGCGCACTTCAAAAACGAGGACATTCTCCCCCGCCTTGAGGTCGAGCTCGACGGCATGCCGGGCATAATCGTTCAGGCGAAGCGAGGCCGCCGGCCGGCCGTTGATCCGGAGGGCGAGGTCCTCCGGCATGTCCGGAGGAGCATAGGGATCGTGGGGATCGGAATAATGAACCCAGAGGAAAAACGGCTTGCCGCCGCGGGCCTCCAGCCAGGGGATGACCCGGCGGTTGACCTCTTCGGCCGTCAAGTACCAGCGCTCATCCGGAAACCGGTCATCATAATGGTCGAATCCCTCGGCCGTTCCGTATTCGCGCGTCAGGACTCCCAAGGAGACGAATCCGGCCGTGTCAAAACCCTTCTTCCGGAAGGCCTGGACAAAGGAAGGGGTGTCGCGCCGGGAGGCGGCGATCTGGCCGTTGTTGTACGTCTCCAGGACGTGGGGAGGGCGCCCGTAAAAGATTGATTTGTGAGCGGGCAGCGTGATCGGAATCGGGCTCCAGGCGTTCTCGTAGAGAATGCCCCGGGCGGCCAAGCCGTCCAGGACGGGCGTGGCCGCCCGGCCTTCCGAAAGGACGCCCAGGTGATCGGCCCGGAACGTGTCGAGGGTGATGAAAACGACATTTTCGGGCGCCTGAACCTTCGAACATCCGGGGAACAGCGCCGCCGCCGCGGCTAAAACCAAAACCAGGCCCGCGACCGGGACGTGACTTCGAAACGGAAGGCGCAAGGACAATCCTTTGATGTAAATTCCCTTTCATTATGTCGAAAACGGAAAAGAGTGTCAAAAGCCGCGGAAAAATCTCCGGAAGAAGGCCGTCAAGAAGAGGAAACGATATAAGCCGGGGCGATCCCCCCCTTGAGGGGGAGGATCGCCCCTTTTTCCAAACTTCGTTCCAATCCGGCCGAAGCCGGCGGACTTTGTTACTGTGATTTAACCGGGTTCCCGTCGCCGTCCAGGACCTTCACGTCTCCATAGCCCAGGGTCTTGAGGGCCGGCTCGACCTTGGCCCTGTCGCCGACGACGAGCCAGACCATGCTTTGAGGCTGAACGACGGTCTTGGCCGCGCGGGCGACCTGGTCGAGCGAAAGCTCCCTGACCTTCGCTCCGTATGTCTCGTAGTAATCGTCGGGCAGGCCGAACGCGATCATGTTCTCGATCAGTCCGCCGATGACCGCCCCTGTCTCCCACTGGCCGGCCAGGCCGAGGACTTTGCCGTCCCGGGTCCGCCCGAGCTCCTCGGGCGTCGGAGGCCGGGCGGCGATGAGGTCGCCGAACTCCTTGGCCATCTCCCGGATGGACTCCATGGTCTTGTCGGCTTGGACCGCGCTGTAGCCGATAAGCGGCCGGAGACCCTTGGAATCCAGGATCACCGTTCCGGCGCCGTAGGACCAGTGCTTGTCCTCGCGGAGGTTCATGTTGACCCGGGAGGTGAAGGTCCCGCCCAGGATGTCGTTCATCGTCTCGATGGCGATCTCCTCGGGATTGGCCTTGGGCAGGATCAGCTGGCCGGCGAAGACGATCGAGGAGGGCGAGCCGGGCTTGTCGATCAAGTAGATTTCCGGCGCCGTCCTCGGGGCGACCGGCCCGATGTTCTTTTGCGGCACGTCGCCCGGCTTCCAGCCGGCGAACAGCTTTTCGAGCCGGGGCTTGATTTCATCCATGCCGGCCGCGCCGACCACGATCAGGACGGCGTGATTGGGTTTAAACCAGGTTTCATGGAAGGCCTTGAGGTCGGCCAGGGTGATCGCCGAGACGGAAGCCTCGGTCCCCGAGCCGGTGAGCGGCGTTCCATAGGCGTGTCCCTCGCCGTAAAGGAGGCGCGGCAGGACGCGAATGGCCATGGCCATCGGCTGGGCCTTTTCCTGCTGGATTCCGGCCAGCATCTGCTTCTGGAGCCGGGTGAATTCCTTCTCCGGGAAGGAGGGCGAAAGGACGACGTCAGCGAAGATTTCAAGCGAGGGATCGAGGTTGGCCTTGAGGGCCGAAAGCCGGACCGAGGAGTGGTCCAGGGACGAACCGGTGTAGAGGGTCGCCCCGAGCTTGGCCAGGTCGTCGCTGATCTGGAGCGACGTCCGCTTGGCCGTGCCCTCGTCGAGCATGTTCAAGGCCAGGGAGGCCGTGCCCGGCCGGCTGAATTGATCCGAGGCCGTGCCGGCGTCGAAAAGGAGGTTGAAGTTCACCACCGGGATCGCGTCCCGGCGGGCCAGGATGACCTGGAGGCCGTTGGACAAGACGGCCCGTTCGAGCTTGGGGAACCGGGCGTCGGGAGGCGTCCCGGCCGCCGGGATCTTCGCCCGATCGATCGAGGACGGGACGACCGTCATTTCGGGATAGGGCAGAATCGTCAGAACGTATACGCCGTCTGAGAGCCAGGCCTGGGCCGCCCGCTTGATGTCGGCCGCGCCCGCCGCGTCATACACAGCCAGGTTGTTCTTGAACGCGTCGGGCGTTCCGCCGAACACCTGGGAGGTCGCCAGGATGTCGCTCTTGCCGCCGAAGCCGCCGATCCGCTCCATCCCCCGGATGACGCCGCCGATGGTCTGGGCCTTGACCCGGATCAGCTCGTCGGCCGTCGGGCCGTCCTTGAGGAAGCGGGCCAGCTCCTCGTCGATCGCCTTTTCGACCGCGGCCGGCTCGACGCCGGGCTTGACCATCGCTTCGATCCGGAAGAGGCCGGCGATTTCGCGCGTCTCGGCGTAGGCCGAGACCTGGGTGGCGATTTGGTCGGTGTAGACGAGGCGGTTGTAGAGCCGGGACGATTTGCCGTCGGCCAGGATCGAAGCGGCCAGGTCCAGGAAGAGGCCGTCCCGGTCGCCCCAGGGCGGAATGTTCCAGATTTTGTAGATCCGGGCTTGGGGGACGCGGTCCTGGGCGGTCTGCCGCTGCTCACCGGTCCGCTTGGCGATGTTCCGTCCGGGCAGGGCGAGCGGCGGGCCGGGCGGGATGTCGCCGAAATACGCCTTGACCTTGGCGATCGCCTCGTCCGGGGTGATGTCCCCGGCGATGACCACCACGGCGTTGGACGGG
>JAAZPG010000491.1 GCA_012797375.1 Acidobacteriota bacterium | reverse complement strand
CGGCGGACGATCTCCAGGACCTCCGCCGGCCGGGTCATCAGGTAGCCGCCGCGCTTCCGGCTGACGACCTTGCGGACGGGACAAGCGAAATTGAGGTCGACGACGTCGAAGCCCAGGTCGCGGACGACCCGGGCGGCTTGGGCCATCAGCTCCGGATCGCTGCCCATGAACTGCCCGCCGACCGGATGATCGCCGCCGTCGGTCCTCAGGATGAACCGGCGGAGCTTGCTTTCGTGGAGGAGGAAGCGGTCGATCATCACCTCGGTCGTGGCGAACGGCGCCCCGAGCGAGCGGCAGATCGTCCGAAACGGCAGGTCGCTGTAGCCGGCCAGGGGGGCCAGGACGACCGGGAAATCGAGCCTCAAGGCGCCGATTTTCAGGGGCTTCAGGGAGATCTTTCCGGCCGGGGACATTGACGACGACGACATGGCTGCTGCGGCCGCGGCCCGGGCGGGATTCTTTTCCGCTCCTCAGCCGAACCGGTAGTGCTTGCGGACGGGCTTCCGGACCTCCCAGACGCAAGACATCCCTTCGGGGAAGATCGCCAGGTCGCCCCGGCCGACTTGGACCGGCTCCCCTCCGTCGGGCGTCACAACGACCTCGCCCTCGAGAAAATAACAGGTCTCTCGCTCCTCGTAATGCCAGGGAAACCGGGAAACGTCTTTTGTCCAGATGTCCCAGGCAAAGACGCCGAGTTCGTTCAGCCGCTTTGCGTCCGGGTTCTTTTCGACCGAGATTTTCGTCATGCCGTCGCTCCTCCTCCCCCCGGCGGGCATAGGTTACCATAAATCGCGCCGATTTTGACCGGACCTCGGGTTCTGATAAAATGTCCGGCTTGACTCCCATGAAAACCATCATCACGGCCGAGAATCTGACCAAGCGGTTCGGCGATCTGACCGCCGTCAACGGGATTTCCTTCGAGATCCGGGAGGGGGAATGCTTCGGCTTTCTCGGGCCGAACGGGGCCGGGAAGACCACCACCGTCCGGATGATCCACTGCGTCTCCCCCATCACCTCGGGCTCCATCCTGGTCAACGGCCTGAAGGCCGACGTCGACAACCGCAAGATCAAAGCCATGACCGGGGTCATCCCCCAGGAAATCACCCTGGACAACGACCTGACCGTGTTCGAAAACATGATGGTTTTCACCAAGTTTTTCGACATTCCCCGCCGGGAGGCCCGCCGGCGGACCGACGAGCTGATCGCCTTCGTCGAGCTCGAGGCCAAGCGGAACAACAAGATCTCGGAGCTGTCGACGGGGATGAAGCGGCGGCTCCTGGTCGCCCGGGCCCTCCTTAACAAGCCGGCCCTGATCATCGCCGACGAGCCGACCACCGGCCTCGACCCCCAGGCCCGCCACTTGATCTGGCAGCGCCTCCGGCTCCTGAAAAACCAGGGCTCCACCCTGATCCTCACGACCCAGTACATGGAGGAGGCCCAGCAGCTCTGCGACCGGCTGGTCGTCATGTATGAGGGCAAGATCCTCAAGGAGGGCTCGCCCCGGCGGCTGATCGACGACGAGATCGGCCGGGAGGTCGTCGAAATCCGCATCGACGCGGCCGAGGACGCCCGCCTGATCTCGGCCCTCGGCCCCGTTTCCTGCGGCCACGAGCGGGCCGGGGACACGCTCTTTTTCTACTGCCGCGACGGCCGCGAAATCCAAAAGAAGCTGGTCGAGCTCGACCTGCCCAACACCGTCCACCGTCCGGCCACCCTGGAGGACGTCTTTCTGAAGCTCACGGGAAGGAGCCTCATCGAATGAACCTTTCCCGCCGGGCCTTTCTCGTCTTCTACCGCAACCTGGTTTCCTACAAGCGGTTCGTCGTCCCGACGCTCGTCGGCAGCCTGGTCCAGCCGGTGTTCTACCTGGTGACCTTCGGCATCGGCATGGGCGCCTACATGGGCGCCTTCGGCGGGAAATCCTATCTCTTCTTCCTCGTCCCCGGCGTCCTGATCTCCTCGGTGATGATGTCCTCGACATTCGAGTGCCTCTACGGCGCCTTCGTCAAGATGATCCACGAGAAGCTCTACGATTCGCTGATCGCCACCCCCGTCTCGGCCGAGGACGCCGTCGCCGGGGACATCCTCTGGGGCGCCTTCCGCGGCCTGATCAGCGGCGGCCTGATGATGAGCGTGGCCTTTTTCATGGGGGTGTTTCCGGTCTCGGTTCCGGCCGGGCTTCTCCTCTGCGTCCTGATGGTCCTGATCGGCGTCATGTTCGGCTCGCTGGCCATGATCGTCACGTCGTACGCGCCCAACTTCGACTTCTTCAATTATTACACCGAGCTGGTCATGACCCCCATGCTCTTCTTTTCGGGCGTGTTTTTCCCCCTGGACCGGTTCCCCGCCTGGATGAAGACGCTGGCTCAGTTTCTCCCCTTGACCCATGCCGTGGAAATCTCGCGGGCGGTTTACTCGGGCGTCTATCCGAAAAGCCTCGTCCTGAATCTCGCCTTCGTCCTGGTCCTGACGTTCGCCGCCGTCCGGGTCGGCGTCGGGCGGATGAAGAAGCGGCTGATCAAGTAATCCGCGCGTTCGTCAGGCGGTGGGCTCTTCCCCCTCGGCTTTCACCGGTTCCGGCTCCTCGTCCCCCTCGCCGTTGGGCAGGGCCAGGATCGCCCCCGCCTCGGCGGCCGGCAGCGCCTCCACTCGCCGGAGCTTTCGTTCGATGGCCCGGCTCCGGGTCTTGGCCGACTCGATGACATCGCCGGCGTCCATGATCTTCTTGTGAACCTTCTCAATCACGTCGCCGAATTTCCCGAACTCCGTCTTGACCGCCCCCAGCAGCGTCTGGATCTCGGCCGACCGCTTCTCGATGGCCAGCGTCTGGAAGCCCATCTGAAAGGTGTTGAGGAGGGCGACCAGGGTCGTCGGCCCGGCCACGATCACCCGGAATTCGCGCTGGAGGACGTCGGTCAAGCCGGGGCGCCGGAGCACCTCGGCGTAGAGGCCCTCCGTCGGCAGGAACATCACCCCGAAATCGGTCGTGCGGGGCGGGTCGAGGTACTTGTCCCGGATTTTTTTCGCCTCGGCCTTGATCTGGGCCTCGAGCTTGCGGCTGGAATCCTCGACGGCTTCCACGTCCGCCCGCTCGGAGGCGTCGACCAGGCGCTCGTATTCCTCCTTGGGGAACTTGGCGTCGATCGGAAGCAGGAGGGGATTGTCGGGATCGTCGCTCCGGCCGGGGAACTTGATGACGAACTCGACGGCCTCGTCGCTTCCGGCTTTGGGTTTGACGTTCCGCTCGTACTGGTCGGCCGTCAGGAACTGCTCGAGAAGGTTGCCGAGCTGGATTTCCCCCCACACGCCGCGGGT
>JAAZPG010000490.1 GCA_012797375.1 Acidobacteriota bacterium | reverse complement strand
TTTAAGACCTTCCTTTATTCGTATCTACCTATCCTGCCTTCCCTAAGACTAGGGAAGGACTGCAGGTAGACGTTCCTCCTGTAGGATTTTAAGACCGGAACGTCTTTAAGACCTTCCTTTATTGAGATCGATATACGCAACCTTCGTCGGACGGAATGAATTCCGAGAACGCGTGACAAGATTATTTTTAGATTTTATCCCCCCTACCCCCCTTCGAATAAGGGGGGCCCCGAATAACGTCCGCGTCCTCGGGAACTGGTACGGAGAGGGCGGGATTCGAACCCGCGGTCCCGGTTTTAGCCGAGACAAGCGCTTAGCAGGCGCTCCTGTTCAGCCACTCCAGCACCTCTCCGTGGCTGCGAAGCAGGGGTATTCTACCATTTGGCCGAAGGTGGACACAACCGGAGACGAAGCTCCGCTTCGGCCAGCCGGCCTGAAGGAAAGCGTCCGAAAAAACGACGCGTTTTCAATCCCTCGATCGATAAAATCCCGAAAAATAATACGTCCTAAATCCCTTGACAAAGTAAATATCAATATGATATCATTTCGATATCTAAGGAGGAACCCATGATCGATATTAAAGAAAAGAGAGCCTTCCACGTCAGCGGATGGGCGGTCGTGGCGATCGACATCATTCTGATCGTCTACGCCGTCGTCTATTTCATCAAGCTTCTCGGGGAGCCGCCGATGACCGCGGCCTTTTTCGGCCGTCTCGGGGCCTTGCTTCTCGTCGGCCTCTCCTGCGGCGGATTCTTCGTCCTTCACCCCAACGAGGCCATGGTCTTCACTTTCGTCGGCCGCTATTTCGGCTCGGTCCGGACGGCCGGCTTTCACTGGACCAACCCGTTCTGCGCCAAGCACCGGGTGACGCTCCGCGTCTCCAACCTGGTCAGCGAGAAGATCAAAGTCAACGACGCCTGCGGCAACCCGATCGAGATCGCCGCCGTCGTCGTCTGGCACGTCATCGACACCGCCAAGGCCAGATTCAACGTCGACAACTACAAGAACTTCGTCGCCATTCAGAGCGAGACGGCGGTCCGGCAGCTGGCCAGCCACTACCCATACGACTCCCACGACAAGGACCAGGAGTCGCTCCGGACCGACCCCGACAAGATCGCGGCCAAGCTGCGCGAGCAGGTCCAGGAACGTCTCGCGGTTTCCGGCGTCAACGTCGTCGAGGCCCGGCTCATGCACTTGGCCTACGCCCCCGAGATCGCTCAAGTCATGCTCCGCCGCCAGCAGGCCGAGGCGATCATCGCCGCCCGCCAAAAAATCGTCGATGGGGCCGTCGGCATGGTCGACATGGCCCTCAAGGGCCTCGAAAACGCCGGAGTCGTTCATCTCGACCAGGATAAAAAAGCAGCCATGGTCAACAATCTCCTGGTCGCCCTGGTTTCCGAAAGCGAAACGACGCCGATCATCAACACGGGAACCCTGTACACCTGATTGATCCATGCCGGAAAAAAAGAAATTCCTTCTGCGGCTCGACGGCGATCTCTACGAAGCCCTGGAAAAATGGGCGGCCGACGATCTGCGCAGCGTCAACGCCGAGATGGAATTTCTGCTGAAGGAGGCGGTCCGGAAGGCCGGCCGCCTCAAGGATTCATCAAACGCCGCCCGGCCCGGCCGGGAGGAACGATAAACGCGAAGCGACGGGCGGATCGGGAACGATCGCCGGGGAGGAAGCCGTGAGTCTCAAAAAGCTGGTTGTTCTGGTCATCATCATCATTGTCGCCGTCATCGTGGCCGTTTCGTGCGGGACGCGAAGCGTGATGCGGGGGGCTTTCCGGGAGGACCGGGCCGGCTGGTCGTTCGTCCGCCTCGAGGGGGCGTCCCGGGAGATCGGGTACCAGCACGGCCGGCTGCTGGCGGCCGAGATCGACGACGTCCTGAAAACGTTCGCCTTTTACTTGAAAAAAGAGACGGGGCGCGACTGGGCTTTTTACCGCGGGGCCGCCGAAAAGGTCCTCTGGCCGAGGCTCGAGCGCCCGATCCGGATGGAAATCGAGGGCCTCGCCGAAGGCCTTCGGGCGGGAAAGAGCGGGTTGAAATACGACCGCTTCGACATCGCCGCCCTCAACGGCATCATCGAGCTGGCCTGGTATTACGAGCCCGCCCTCAGGATGAAAAGAGCGGAGGGCGGGGCCGGGGAGGCCGCGACGAAGCCGCCCCTCCGCTGCAGCGCCTTCATCGCCACCGGCGGCTGGACGGCCGACGGCCGGATCGTCATGGGCCACAACACCTGGGACGACTACCTCATCGGGGAACGGTGGAACGTGATCCTCGATATCGTCCCCGACACCGGCCGGCGGATGCTCATGGACGCCATTCCCGGGTTCATTCACAGCGGCTCCGACTTTGTCGTCAACGAGGCCGGCCTCGTCTATACGGAAACGACGATCTCCGGATTCGCGGGTTTCGACGAAAAGGGCGTTCCCGAGTTCGCCCGCGCCCGGACGGCCGCCCAATACGCCGCCTCGATCGACGATTTCATCCGGATCATGACGACGGACGGAAACGGAGGATACGCCAACGATTGGCTCGTCGGCGACGTGAAAACGAACGAAATCGCCCGGCTCGAGCTCGGCTTGAAAAATCACCGGATTTGGCGGACGACCGACGGATGGTTCGCCAGGGCCAACTTCCCCCTGGACGAAAAGCTGATCGCCGAGGAGACGACCTTCAATCCGGACGACGCGGATCAGTCCGTTTACATCCGGCGCGACCGGTGGGAGCAGCTGATGGCCGAAAACAAGGGGAAGATCGACGTCGAGAAAGCCATGGAGTTTCTCGGGGATCATGTCGACGCGCGCTCGGGGGAAGTCCGTCCGAGCGCCCGGACCCTCTGCGGGCATATCGACCGCGATCCGGCCGGCGCCCCGGAAGCCAATTGGGGCGGATTCTCGCCGTCCGGGGCGGTTCAGGCCAAGGTCACTTCGGCCGGCCTGGCCGGCGAGATGAAAATCTGGGTCCGGATGGGGCACCCCTGCGGGGAGGAATTTCTGGCCGCGCCCTTCGCCGCCGCCCATCCTGAATACGCCTGGCAGCT
>JAAZPG010000489.1 GCA_012797375.1 Acidobacteriota bacterium | reverse complement strand
CACGTCGGACACGCCGTCGTCAACGGTGAATTCCACGGCCGGATCCGGTGCGAGAAAAAAATCGAAGTCCACGGCCGAGGGCGGATTTTCGGAACGATCATCGCTCCGAAGATCATGATCGACGAGTCGGCGTATCTCCAGGCCGAGTGCCGGACGGAGGAGGCCCCCGTCTCGGCCGAGCCTGCCGCGGAGGACAAGGAAAGCGAATGAAACGGAAAGTCCTGGCCGTCATCCCGGTCCGGTTCGGCTCGACGCGCTTTCCCGGGAAGCCTCTCGCCCTCATTGCCGGAAAGCCGATGATCCAGCGGGTGATCGAAGGCGTCCGGGTGTGCCGGTCGATCGACCGGGTGATCACGGCCACCGATGACAATCGGATTTTTGAAACGGTCCGGGCTCTCGGAGCGGAAGCCGTCATGACATCGCCCGACCACGCCTCCGGAACGGAGCGCGTCGCCGAGGTCGCGGCCGCTCTCGATTATCCCGTCGTCCTCAACGTCCAAGGAGACGAGCCGCTTGTCGATCGGGCCGCGCTCGCCGGCTTGGCCGAAGCCCCCCAGGATCCCCCCCTGCCGATGGCCAGCGTGATGGCCCGAATCGAGGACATCTCGGCGGCGGCCGATCCCAACCGCGTCAAGGTCGTGGTCGACGCCTCGGGGCACGCCCTTTATTTTTCCCGGGCGCTCATCCCGGCCGGCGCGTCCGACTTTTTCTTCCAGCACGTCGGTCTTTACGGTTATCAGCGGGATTTCATCCTCCGTTTCGGCCGCCTTCCCCTTTCGCGCCTCGAACAGATCGAGCGCCTGGAACAGCTTCGCGTCTTGGAGAACGGATTTCGGATCCGGATGATTGAAATCCCCCGCCCGACCTTGAGCGTCGATGTGCCCGAAGATATAATGAGGGTCGAGAAATTCCTCAAGGAAAGCGGATCACGGTGACCAAATTCATTTTTGTGACCGGTGGAGTTCTTTCCGCCCTGGGGAAGGGGATCGCCGCGGCCTCGATCGGCCGTCTTCTCGAAAGCCGTGGATTTAAGCTCACCATCATCAAGCTCGATCCGTATCTCAACGTCGACTCGGGGACGATGAGCCCCTACCAGCACGGCGAAGTCTACGTCACCGACGACGGGGCCGAAACAGACCTGGATCTCGGTCATTATGAACGATTTACGTCAACGCAGACGACAAAATATCATAATTGGACGGCCGGCCGGATCTACGACATCATTCTAAAAAAAGAACGGCGGGGCGAATTCCTGGGCAAAACCGTCCAGGTCATCCCCCATGTCACCGATGAAATCAAGAACGCCCTCAAATCGGTCGCCGAGTCCAACGACATCGTCATCGCCGAAATCGGCGGGACCGTGGGCGACATCGAAAGCCTGCCCTTTCTCGAGGCCATCCGGCAAATGCGGCTGTCCTGCGGGGCCGACCACACGCTTTTTGTTCACTTGACGTATGTTCCTTACGTCCAGACGTCGGGCGAGCTGAAAACCAAGCCGACCCAGCATTCGGTCCGGGAGCTGCGGGCGATCGGGATTCAACCGGACATTCTGCTCTGCCGGACCGATCGGAGTCTCGGGCCGGAAATGAAGGCGAAGATCTCCATGTTCACGAACGTCCCGGAGAACGCGGTCATCACCGCCCGGGACGTCGAGAACATTTACGAAATCCCCCTCGTGTTCGCCGAGGAAGGGTTGGACGCGATCATCCTCCGCCAGTTCGGCTTGACCTCGCGGACGCGCCGTCTTTCCCAGTGGAAAACGTTCGTCCGGCGGATGAATCAACCGAGGGATGAAGTCGACATCGCCATCGTCGGAAAATACGCCGGCCTTGAGGATTCCTACCTCAGCCTCAAGCAGGCCTTGATCCATGGGGCCGTGGCCGGGGATCTCAAGGCCGTCATTGAATGGATTGAAGCGGAAAATGTGGAGAAAGGGAAGCTTGAAAAGATCCTCGGAACGAAAGACGGGATCCTGATCCCCGGCGGCTTCGGCCAGCGGGGCATCGAGGGGAAAATCCGGGCGGTCACCTTCGCCCGGGAACACAACGTCCCGCTGTTCGGCATCTGCCTCGGGATGCAGTGCGCGACGATCGAGTTCGCCCGGAACATCGCCGGACTCAAGGGGGCCCATTCCGCGGAATTCGACGAAGCGACCCCGGCGAAGATCTTTTTTAAATGGCGCGAGCTGAAAGGCGTGACCGATCTGGGCGGGACGATGCGCCTGGGCCGGTACCTCTGCCGCTTGGAGAAATCCTCCTTGGCATATAAAATTTATCGGAATGAAGAAATATGGGAGCGCCATCGTCACCGTTTCGAGTTCAACCCGGCCTTCGAAAAGCCTTTGCGCGAGGCCGGGCTTCGGTTTTCGGGGAAAAATCCCGATTACGGCCTGGCCGAGATCGTCGAGCTTCCGGGCCATCCCTGGTTTCTCGGCTGTCAATTCCATCCGGAATTCAAGTCCCGGCCGTTAAGGCCTCATCCGCTCTTTAAATCGTTCATCGGAGCCAGCTATGCCCATCGCCAAGAAAAGCGCGCGGCCTGAGGCGGCGCGGTCCGCCGTTCCGCCGGCCGGATTGTTTCTCATCGCCGGTCCCTGCGTCATCGAAAGCCGGGCGAAAACGATCGCCCTTGCCCGGAAACTCGCGGCCGTCGCCGCGCGGCTCGATTTTCCCCTTCTTTTCAAGGCCTCCTACGACAAGGCCAACCGGACGTCGCTCCGATCCTTCCGCGGTCCCGGTCTTCGGGCGGGGCTGGAGATTCTCCGGGCGGTCAAGGAAACGGCCGGGATTCCGGTTCTCTCCGATGTCCACGAGCCGGCCCAAGCCGTTCCGGCCGCGGAAGTCCTGGACGTTCTTCAAATCCCCGCCTTCCTCTGCCGCCAGACCGACCTGGTCCTGGCCGTCGCCCGGACCGGAAAACCGGTCAATGTCAAGAAAGGGCAGTTCCTCGCCCCCGGCGACATGATGCATGTCGTCGAGAAGATCCTCAGCACGGGCAATGCCCGGATCATGCTGACCGAGCGCGGGACGTGTTTCGGTTACCACGACCTGGTCGTCGATATGCGCTCGATCGCGGACATGAAGCGGCTCGGCTTTCCCGTCGTCATCGATGCCTCCCACGGCGTCCAAAAGCCGGGCGGCGCGGGGGGAGCCTCGGGAGGCGAACGGCGGTTCATCCCGGCCCTGGCCCGGGCGGCCGTGGCCGCCGGCGCCGACGGAGTGTTCCTCGAGGTTCACGACGATCCGGCCCGGGCCCGGTCCGACAAGGACAACGCCTGGCCGATCGACGAAGTGGAAGCGCTGATGAACGTCCTGCTCCGAGTCTACGGAGCGCTGGGAGAGCCGAGATGACGAAAGAAGACATCATCCGCGCGGGCCGGGACGTGCTCGACGTCGAAGCCCGGGCGGTCGCCCGTCTCCGGGAGAACATCGGCGAGCCGTTCGTCCGGGCGGTGAATCTCCTGTACCGGACGAAAACGAGGGTCATCATCTTAGGCATGGGCAAGTCGGGCCTTGTCGGCCGGAAAATCGCGGCCACCCTGGCCAGCTGCGGCACGCCGGCGATTTTCGTCCACCCGGCCGAAGCCGGCCACGGCGATCTGGGCATGATCCTGGAGGGAGACGTCGTCATCGCCGTCTCGTACAGCGGCGAAACGCGCGAGATCATCGACCTCCTCGGCTATATCAAGCGTCTCGGGGTGAAGCTGATTTTGATCACCGGGGCGCCCCGATCCCATATCGCCCGTTACAGCGACATCGTCCTGGAAGCCCGGGTCAGCAAGGAAGCCGATCCCGACGGATTGGTGCCGACGGCCAGCTCAACCGCGGCCCTGGCCCTGGGCGACGCCCTGGCCATCGCTGTCATGAAACGGAAAGGGTTCACCGAGCGCGATTTCGCCTCCGTCCATCCCAAGGGGGCCCTGGGCAAGCGCTTGCTCCGGATCGAGACGCTGATGCACAAGGGCCGGGCCGTTCCCCGGGTCGGGCCGTCCGCCCTGATGAGCGAGGCCATCGAGGAGATGACCGCCAAGAAGCTGGGCATGACCAGCGTCGTCGACGAGGCCGGCCGCCTGGCCGGGGTCATCACCGACGGCGACTTGAGGCGCATGATCCGGAAGCACGGGGCCACGCTGCTGTCCCGGACGGCCGGGGAATGCATGACGACCGGTCCGCTCACCGTGACCCGGACCGATCTGGCGGCCGAAGCCTTGAATGTCATGGAGCAGAACCGGATCACGTCGCTCGTGGTTCTGGCCGCGGGGGGGAAAGTGGAAGGGATCATCCACCTCCACGACCTCTGGCGGACGGAGATGTTCTGATGGGGAAACGCGGGCGGGCCCGCCGCGTCCGCATGATCCTGGCGGACGTCGATGGGACGTTGACCGACGGCTCCCTGACGCCGTATCCCGACGGCGAGGAAATCAAGTCGTTCAACACCAAGGACGGGCTCGGCGTTTTGCTTTCCCGGCTGGCCGGCTTGAAAGTCGGGTTCATCACCGGGAAAAATTCGAAAGCCTTGGAAGGCCGGGCCGCGAGGCTCCGGATCGACGAGCTCCGCCAGGGAGCGATCGACAAGGAGCCGGTCTTTCGGGAGATCCTGGCCAAGCACGGCCTTCGTCCCGAGGAGATCGCCTATATCGGCGACGATTTGAACGACCTGGCGGTACTGGAAGCGGCCGGTTTTTCGGCCGCTCCGGCCGACGCCGTGGCGGCGGTCCGCAAGAGGGTCGACTTCGTCT
>JAAZPG010000488.1 GCA_012797375.1 Acidobacteriota bacterium | reverse complement strand
CGCGGATTCCTCCCCCTCGAGGTATCCGTCGACGGAAATGTTGAAAAGCCAGTGGTTCCAGCGGTCCGGCCCGGCGGCCGGGCCGTTCTCCGGCGAATAACGGACCTGGAGACGCGAGGCGATGGGCGTCCGGACGACATAAGCGGCCAGGCCTTGCTTAAGCGTCCGGACCAGCCCCTTCCGGACGTCGTCCTCGGTATCGTCTTTTTTGGAGTAATAGCGGATCGAATCGTCGATCCCGGAAAAACCGTCCCGGCCCATGAACGTCAAGGTATATTCCTTGCCTTCGGAAGCCGTTGTTTGGGTCGTGATCAAGACATGGACGTCGGCTTCCTTCCGGTCCCGGACATAATTGACGAAAGGGATTTCGTCCTTGATGTACTCGAGGTCGCAGCTTCCGCAATCGATGAAGATCCGGGGGGCGGTTTTTTTCAACGCTTCCAAGTCATCCGGAGGCGCCTGGGCTGCCCCTGGAAGTGCGGCGAACAGGCATCCCATCAAGGCGAAAACGGCCGGCTTCGGGATTTTTTTCATGCGTCAATCCCTTTCCTTTTCCGTGTCGCTTTTCCAGATGCGAGATTTATGCCGGAATCCTTATCCAAGCTTTTTCAACGGGATCAATTCTTTTTACGTGAGAATCCCTTGAAAAGTTACAAAAAAGTGTAAAATAGTTTATCTTCGCCGCGGGGGCGTCCGTTTCCGCGCCTCAATCCAAGGCCTCTAAAAGCTGGAGGAGAACCGCGTGGGAGCCGTCGGGCACATCGAATTTGACCCGGCGGCCGGTAAAAACGCGCTTGGGAATGTTGTCGATGAGCAGCTGGTACTTGCCCTTGCGAAGGAATTCGATCCGGAGGCGGCGGCCGGCCATCGATTGGATTTCGAATGAGACTTCGTTCTCCGCGTAGAGGAAATGGCGGACCACCGCTCCCCCGTCGATCGTAATGATCGGACGGCCTTCTTCCTGGAGGATGATTTCTTTTCGGGAAACGCTCACGTCGTAATGGCGGCCTTGGATCGCGACCCGGGAGATCAAGCCTTCCTCCTCGGGGCTGATCAGGCCGAAGCGGAATCCCTCCCATGGAGTGAAGTCCAGGTATTCCTCGACGGCCAGGAGAGCCAGGAGAGGGCCGAAGCCGTGATGGCGCCGCCCGGCGGCTTCCCCGCTCAACGGATGGAAGTTTTCCGGGGATAATTGATAATTCTTCCAGGCGTTGAAAAACATGACGAAGCCTTTGCGGGCGAATTCCGAGGCTTCGGCGTCGAAGCCATAAGCCTTGAGGCCTTGATAGATCAGATAATTGATCGCCGGCCCGATCGTCCCCCGCCAATGCTGCCGGGAAGGGTTATCCGGATCGTTGAAAGCCGGGTCATCGCGGGAGATCGTCGGGGCGACGAAATCGCCCCAGAATTCCTTTGGATTGAGAAGGTGCTTGCGGATGATTTGGGCCCGCGACTCGTCCGGGATCCGGGCCAGCAAGGGAAAGAAATTCGAGGCGGCCTTGCGCCGCGAAAACCGTCCGTCCCAGT
>JAAZPG010000487.1 GCA_012797375.1 Acidobacteriota bacterium | reverse complement strand
CCCGAAAAAGTTCGGAGCGACTGCTGGAAGCGGGTCAGTCCCGTAACGGCTAAAAGCTGCCTCATCCGGGCGCTGTAGGGCCGGGGAAGGACGACGAAAGCGGCGGCGGCCAGGATCACGGCTATTCCCGTGACCGCTAGCAGGGACCGGCCCCAGGTCCGTTCCCGGGGGCGGGGGCGGGGATCGCGCCGGTCGATCAGCCAAGCCCCGGCGGAAAGGAAAAAAGCCAGAAAAAAGGCGAAGTACCAAAGACTCAAGGCTTGCCCGGAGGCGAGAAAGAAAACGAGGAATGAGGCGGTCAGGAGCTGGGCCGGGGCCCGGCCCGTTTTCGGATTGAACAGGAGGTAGCCCAGGATGAAAAGGACCAGGCGGGTCACCGCCCCCAGGGATCCGGCCCGAGGCAGGTCGACGAAGAGGAAGAACAGCAGGTACAAGGCGGCGAGGGCGTCGCAAGCCGGCCGGGGGAGAAGATACCGCTTTTTCCGGTCGCCCAGCCAGGCGAGGGGGAACAGGAGGGCGTAAGAAGCCAGGACCAAGGGATTGAGCTCCTCGATCAGGAAGAGCGAGGCGAAGGCGGTCAGAACGGTTGAATAGGCGAAAGGAGAGAGGGGATCTTCTCCCGGAAAGGCCGGGGATTTTGTTTTCGGCAGCGGCTTTTCGAATCGCTCGACGATCTTGCCCCGGCCGAGAAGAGCCAGGGTTTTAAAGATCAGGCCGAGATGGATGAGCCCGTGGCCGAAGGCGACCGTCGCCTCGGGCGTTCGGAGCCGGACGTCGGACCCGGCGTCGATGAAATACTTGGCCAGGGAGGCGGCCTCCGAGATTTGGCGCTCCGCGTCCGGCCCCTCGGCGTCGGCGACCGTGATCGTGATCCGGTTGCCGACCTGCTCGGCGTATTCCTTGACGAGGGGCTTGCCTGTCTTGGCCGTCAGCTTCCAGTTGATGAGGCGGGCGTCCTCGCCCTCGTCGTATTCCCGGAGGCCGAAGAATTCCCCGCCCGCGCCCCGCTTCGGGATCGAGACATCCTCGCCCCGGACGGCCGGGGAGGCCCGGCGGCCGTAGATTTCGAAAACCGGGGGAAAGACAAGTCCGACGAGTCCGGTGACCCGCCGCTTTCTCCGGAACAGGCCGAACGGGTAGTCGCTTTCCAGCCAGATGTCCCCGATTTCGTTGAGGCCGCGGCGGGGGAACGCCGCCGGGATGGTCACGGCGCTTTCCTTCCCCCGCTTGAGCAGGGCGAGCGAGGCTTCCCGGGAGGGCGACCGGAGCTTCAGGAAATGGGAGCGTCCGCCTATCTCTTTTCTCAGGAAGACGGCCAGGGGGAATTCCGTGTCGACGAACATCTGCTCGGGAAAAACGGCCCGGGCGCCGATTCCGCGCAGGTTCCGGCCGCTCCACCACCAGGAGACCGCCAGGATCGACCAGAGCATGCCGTCGATCAGGTAAAGAAGGTTGGCGCCGCTGGTGGCCGCGCCGACCAGGGCCAGGACGGCGGCGGCGAGGAAACGGACGCCGAGACGCGTCAGCATGAGCCGCGGCCGCCTAGAGAGGGATGGGCACGCGCTCGAGGACGCCCTGGATGATCGTGTCGGATTCGTGGATGCGCAGCAATCCGAAGGACTGGGACTCGATGACGATGCGGTGGGTGAGGACGGGCGCGGCGACGCGCTTGACGTCGTCGGGCAGGATGTGATCTCGGCCGTAGGTCAGGGCGTGGGCTTGGGCGGCCCGCCGGAGGAGGAGAGAGCCGCGGGGGCTGACGCCGAGCTTGATGCCTTTGGTTTTGCGCGTTTCCGAAGCCAGGGAGACGATATAGCCGAGCAGGGACTCGTCGACCCGGATGCCGTCGACCTGGTCCTGAAGGGCGCGGACCTCGGCCGGGTTGAGAACCGGCTCGAGCCGGGCCGCCAGGTGGTAGAGGTCGCGGCCGCGGATGATCTCTTTTTCGTTTTCGGCCGAAGGGTACCCGATCTTCACCCGGAGGAGAAAACGGTCGAGCTGGGCTTCGGGGAGGGGGAAGGTCCCGTGGTATTCGATGGGATTCTGGGTGGCGATGATCATGAACGGATCGGGCAGGGGATAGGTTCCGCCGTCGACGGTGACTTGGAGGTCGTTCATCGCCTCCAGGAGGGCGCTTTGGGTCTTGGGGGTCGTCCGGTTGATCTCGTCGGCCAGGATGATGTGGCTGAAGATCGGACCCGGCTTGAAGGAAAACGTGCTCTCCCGGGGGTTGAAAATCGACATCCCCAGGAGGTCGGATGGCAGGAGATCGTTGGTGAACTGGATCCGGCGGAAGGAGGATTCGATCGATCGGGCCAAGGCCACGCCCAGGAGCGTTTTACCGATGCCGGGAACATCCTCGATCAGCAGGTGCCCGCGGGCCAGGAGGGCGGTGACGACCAGACGGACGACCTCCGGGTCGCCGACGAAGACCTTCCGGATGTTGGCGATCAGGGCATCGATCTTTTTCATGGGGATTCATTATAATCCTTTTGATTTAGGGGCGCATCCCCCTCAACGGGCCGTTTTCACTCAACCTCGCCTTCCCCCTCGCTCATGCCCCCTTTTGTATCTCTTCCCCTCCCGTGTCTTCCCCCTCGCGGCCCGCCTCCGCGGCGGTGCCGGCTCGGCGATGATTCCGGAGGCGGGATCGGCGGCCGGAACAGAAAGGATCGCCTTGCTTGAAAGGAGGTATTGAGGGGTTGAGCGGGGCGCCGCCTCATCATAAAATATGGACATGAACAAACGACATTCTTTCGCCGGACGAGCGGTTTTAGGATTGGCCCTGGCCGTCGTTTTATCGGCCCCGGCGCCGGCCCAGGAGCCCGCGGCCTCGGGCCTGCTTCCCCGGGTCGACGGCTGGGAGGCCTCCGAACCGCCGCAGACATTCCTCCCCGACACCCTGTTCGAGTACATCAACGGGGCGTCCGAGAACTTTTTGAGCTATGGGTTCGTCGAGCTGGCCCTGGGCCGGTTTCAATCGGCGGGGGGGGGGGAAATGACCGTCGAAATTTACGACATGGGCGCGTCCGACAATGCCTTCGGCGTTTACGGCTCGGAGCGTTACCCCGACAGCCGGTTTCTCCCCGTGGGCGGGCAGGGCTACCTCGAGGAGGGATCGCTCAATTTTTTCGCCGGCCGGTTCTACGTCAAGTTGCTTTCTTATCCGGCCGGAGAGGGAACCGAGGAAGCCCTGCGGTCGTTTGCCGCGGCTGTCCTCAAGGGCATCCCCGATCCCGGGGACTTTCCGCTTCCCGTCCGGGCGTTTCCGAAAAGCGGCCTGGTTGAAAACAGTGAGAAATTCATCCTTCGGGATTTCCTCGGGATGTCTTTTCTTTCCCGCGGGTTTGTCGCCGCTTACCGGACGGCCGGCGGCGAGGAATTCGAGGCGTTGATCATCGAGGCGGACGACCCGGCGGAAGCCGGGGAGATGCGGAGCGCTTTGATGGAGCGCTTGTCAGCGGCCGGCGGGGCTTCCCCGGAAGAGGACGGTCTCGTCCGGCTGAAGGATCCTTACTTGGCGGACATCCTGATCGCCCCGGCGGGACGCTTTCTCTGCGGAGCGATGAAAATCCGGGACGGGGCGGCCGAGGCGGAGAAAGCAGCCGAAGCCGTCGTCAAGGAGATGGTCCGGGCGCTCGCCGGCAAGTGATTTTCGGGGCCCGCCGGAGAGGTCACCGGGCCAGGAACGCCTTCAGGCGGTCGTATTCCTCGAGCAGCGTCCGATAGGCGGCGTTCGCGTCCTCGAGGCGGTTTTCCTCGCCTGCTTTTTCAATGGCCCACGCGGCGGCCTGAAGGCCGGGCAGGCTTAAATTAGCCGAGGCTCCCTTCAAGTAGTGGCCGATTTCCCGGACGGCGCGGGCGTCCGCCCGGTTCAAGGCTTCCTCCAAGGCGGGCGATTTCTCGGTGAATTCCTCGTCGTAGATGGCTAGCAATTCCTCGAGGAACGAGGCGTCGTCGCCGACGCGTTCCAGGGCTTCGGCCCGGTTGATCGGCGGGGGGGCGTCATTTGGATTTGGAGACACGGCGGATTCCTTTCTTAGGGGAGGTGTGGCGCATCACGGCGCGGGACGCCTTGGCGTCCGGGGGAGTCTTCAGCTCGGCGCAGAGCCTGACCCGGTTGCGGCCGGCTTTCTTGGCCCGATAGAGGGCGGTGTCGCTTTCCTGAATCAGGCGGTCGCAGGAAGGCCGGCGGAAGCACTCGGACGAGGCGCAACCCAGGGACAGGGAGAGGTTCAATGTCGCGCCTTCGATCCGCATCCTGATTTTTTTGACCGCCGCCCGCAGCCGCTCGGCGACGACGGCCACGTGGTAAAGGCTGCAATTCGGCAAGACGATCAGGAACTCGTCGCCGCCGTAGCGTCCGACCTTGTCGTACGGCCGGATGTGTTTTTCGAGCGTCGCCGTGATCCTGCTCAGGACCCGGTCGCCGACTTGGTGGCCGTAGGTATCGTTGATCTTCTTGAATAAATCGATGTCGATGAGAATCAGGCTGAGCGAATATCCTTCCCCGCGTTCGCAGTGAGCGATCTCATCGTTGAGAAAGCGGAGGATCGTCGCCCGGTTCCAAATGCCGGTCACGCTGTCCCGGGTGGCCAGCTCGAACAGGCGTTTCTGGGACTCGAGCAGCTTGTCTTCCAAGGCGATGATCCGGCTTCCCGTCTGGAGCCGGGCCCGCAGCTCGGCGAAATGGACCGGTTTGGTCATGAAATCGTCGGCGCCCGCCTCCAGCCCGTCGATGATGTCCTGGGTGCTGTCGCGGGACGTCAAGAGAATGATGTAGGTGTACCCCGGCTTGTTGAGCGCCCGGATCCGGCGGCAGAGCTCCGGGCCCTCGGCCCCGGGCATCATCCAGTCGAGAAGAGCCATCCGCGTGTTCGGGCTGCGGAGAACCTCCCAAGCTTGGTTGCCGTTTTTGGCGAGGGAGACGTCGTAACCCCAGGATTTGAGGTTTTTTTCCAGAATGCGGCCGGAGATCGGATCATCTTCGGCGATGAGTATCGAAAGTGACGCGGCCATCTTGCGGAGCCTTTAAAATGCTCTTTGCGCTTGGAAAAAACGCCTCCGATCCGTCTCGGAGGAACCGTCGCCTTCATTATAGCCAAGAGACCATCCAGGTCAATGCCCCTTGAAGGTGATTGATCGGCGGGAAAAGAGGGCTTTACCCGGAAGCCCGAAGTCCGTAGAATAGGGCCCATGAGCAAAGACGGCCGAGCGTTGACGATCGCGGCTTGGGTCGTGGCCGCGGCGGTCATCGGTTTCGTTTTCAAATCGACCAAGGCCGTTCTTTTCCCCCTCTTCCTTGCCTTGTTCATCTACTTCATCCTGGCCCCCCTCCAGGATCTGCTGATGAAGATCAAGCTCTCCCGGACGCTGTCCCTGATCCTGATCATCCTGTTCGCCTTTGTCGTCCTCTTTCTCATGGCCCAGCTCTTTTATTCCAGCGGGAAAGCGCTCGCCTCCGACCTCCCCGACTATGGGAACAAGCTCAAGGACATGCTCGATGAGCTGAAAAACAGCATCGAGCTCCCCGGCGGAGGCACTTTCGATCCCCTGGCCTGGGTCGACAGCCTGGACGT
>JAAZPG010000486.1 GCA_012797375.1 Acidobacteriota bacterium | reverse complement strand
TCCCGAAGCCCGGCTTTGGCCAGAAGGGCGGTCCGGAAAAACCCGGAAAGGACCGCCAGAATCATCTCCGGCGCCTCGCCGTTTTCAAACAGGCTTTCAATGATGACCAAGGCTTTGTCCGTATCGCCGGCCTCCAGGGCCGCGGTCAACTCCCAGTTGTCATAGCTTCTGGCCGAGCAGAGGGCGGCCACGTCATCGGCTTCGACCGTCTTTCGCGGCCCCAAGTAGACGACGAGTTTTTCCACTTCGGAATCGATCCGGGCGATCTCGCCGCCGGCGATGTCTAAAATCCTTTCCACGGCTTCCGGCGTCGCCTGTTTCCCCAGGGATTCGAACTTTTCCGCCGTCAAGGACTTGATCTCCCGGTCCTTGCGCGGAGCGATCTCCTCGATGCGGGCGAGGGGACCGGGCAGGGCCGCGATCGATTTCCCCAAGGGCCGGGTTTTCCGGATCTTCCCCTCGAAAAGAACGATGATCGTCGTTTGGGGGGCGGGAGAAGCGAAATAATCCCGGAAGGCGGCCGCTTCCCCGGCCGAGAGGTCCTCCTGTCCCGCGCCCTTTCCCTCGACGATCAAGAGACGCCAAGGCGAGAAAAAAAAAGGCATGTTTCGGGCGGCGTCGAGAACTTCGGTCCAGCGGCGATCGGCCAGGATGAAGGTCTCGACTTCAACGGCCGCCTCGCCGGGGCCGGCCAACCGGCGGCGGAGCTCGGCGACGAAGCCGCGGGCTTCATACAAGTCCTCGCCGCAGAAAAAATAGGCCGGGCGGACGTCCTCGGGCCGGTCCGGAACGGGCAAGAAGGATCCGGCCATCCCTCAGAATCCCTCGACGATGAAAACCACCAGGTTTTTCGCGAACAGCTTGGCGATTTGGTCCAAAGCCTCGGTTTCCTGGGATTCGAAATCCATCCCCTCGGGGACTTCGTATTCCCCTCGATAGACAAACGCCGGATTGGAAAAAAGGACCGTGTTTTTCTTGATGTCCTTCAGAACCACGGAGGCGCGGATCGTGATTGAATAGCGGTCGGCCGATCCCTGGGCTCCCGTATAGGCGATGGGCTCGACGATGAATCCCTGGATTTCACCCTCCAGGATCCCGTCGGCGGACTCGGAGCCCGGGACGACCGCGACCCGGCCCCGGGAGATAAATTCGCTGATGACGGCTTCCGTCAGCTTGACATCGACCTCGTAACGCGTCGTCAGGTTCTTGAAGATGGGGATATAAACCGAGGAGATGTTCCGGTCGGCCAGGAACCGGCCCGACCCCCGAACCATGTACCCGCACGAGGCGCAGGCGAACGCCAGCCCGACCGCCAGACCGGCCCGGAAGGAGGCCGGAAACATCCTTGCTTTCCCCGGGTTCATTTGTCCCTCGTTGTCTTCAGCGTCGATCCTCTTCATTATACTCGATTCAAGCGCCGTCCGTTCCTCCGGGCCGGCCAAGCCGTCGGCCCGCCGCCCGCGCCGGGGGGCCTCCCCCCCTGAGCCGCCCCCGTCAAACAACGATGTTGACGATCTTTCCCTTGATGACGACGACTTTCCGGACGGTTTTGCCTTCCAGCAGCTCCCGGATCCGGGGCAGGGCCAGGGCCGCTTCCTTGACGGCCTCCTCGGCCGCGTCATGCTCGGCCTCGAATTTGTCCCGGACCTTCACGT
>JAAZPG010000485.1 GCA_012797375.1 Acidobacteriota bacterium | reverse complement strand
GCTTGATCGTAGGAAAATCCGATTTTCAGGTCGTGATCCGCCCCGAAGACGTCTTCCTTGAAATGCGTCAAGGCGGCGGAAACGCCGAACGCCTCGCTTTTTTCCGTTCCCTCGCGGGCCGGGGCGCCCCACCACACATCCTGGACCGCGTCATAAACGGCCGCCGCTCCGGTCGATCCCCGGGAGGCCAAGGTGAAGCCGCGGTGAATGTAATGGGCTTGGAACTCAGCCGCCGTGTTCTGGCGGATGGAAAAACGGATATTGTGGGTGGTGACGAGGACGTTCTCGGGGCTCCGCTCGGGAACGCGGTCGGAGGAAGTCCCGGCGGAAACCGAGACCGTGTCGTAGGGTTCGGTGAAGTTGTTGAAGAGAAGGAGTCCGGAATAGGAGACCTCGTTCGTCGGCCGGACATGGATCTTGGCGTACCCGCTCCATTCCTTGCGGGCCAGGTCGAAGGCCGGGCTGTCGGTGAATCCAAGAGCGGCCATCCGCGTTTCCGGAGAGTACGGATTGGAGACCGTCGAGGTCAGCCTTCGGCCGGCCAGAAACATCCAGGCCCGGTCGTCCATGAACGATCCGCTGAGATGGAAGGACAGATCCCGGTAGCTTTCGTATCGGTCGGGCGTGGCCGGCCGGAGCGAGCCGGCGGAGGACGCGTCGAGATCTTGGGCCAGGGCCGCTCCCGTAGAATAATAGGACAGCCCGCCGTGAAAGTCGTTGCCGCCGTCTTTGCCGACGATCTGGAGGTAGGCCCCGTCCGTCGCCGGAAGGGAGGCCGGAAGTCCCGTCGTCGCGTATTCGATTTCCTCGACGGCGTCGTCGACCGGGTGGACCAGAGGAAGCCCCGAAACAGGATCGTTCAACATCGCGCCTTCCCACAGGACGATCTGGCTCCGGGGCGCGGCGCCCTCAACGGCGACGAGACGGCGGTCCCGGGCGACATCGGCCACCGCCCCGGGGACCAAGGTCCACGGAAGGAAATGATCGCGGGGCAGGGGAAGCCGGGCCAGGGTGTCCGAGCCCAGGGCTGAGGAGCTTTTGACGTTCCTCGTGTCCGCGCGCTGATCGCCCGGCGGGACGGTGACTTCCTCGTCCACGGCCGTTTCCTCCAGGAGGGCATGGATCTGCATCGTCCGTCCGGACTGGACTCGAAGCCCCCTCTGGATCTGCATCTTAAAGCCGGGCATCTCGACCCGGATTTCGTACAGGCCCGGGGCGAGAAGAGGAAAGAAGAACTGGCCGGTGGCCGAGGTGACGCTGCTGTTCATGCCCATCAGAGACGGGCCCATGAGGGACACGGAAGCTCCCGGAAGCGGATTGCCGTCCAGGTCGGTGACCCGGCCGAACATCGTCCCGGTTTCCTGTACCGTGGGACCGGCCGCCGCGGCCGCCGCCCCCAGGGCGAGGAAGAGCATTCCTGTCGCAAAGATTCGTTTTGTCATCGGATCTCGCCTTTCGTGATTCTGCAAGAGCCCAATTTTAAAGAACATCCTCTTTGAATGCAAATCCGGCGGATCCGGCGCTCCGGTCCGCCATCTCTGATACGAGAGAACGGGCGTTTTTGATGCTTTCTTTTGCGAAAAAGAGGCCGTGTTTTGAAATAAGACCGCTTCCGCCCGGATGACCGCCGGTCTTAGGCCTTGCGGCCGAGGACGGAATGAAGGACGACGATCCCAAGTCCGAAACGAAGGCTCTTAGGTCTTGCGGCCGAGGACGGAATACTGCGGCGGAGCGAACAACAGAGCGTTGAGGCGATCGACGTTGCGATTGAAGACGGCCGCGGCCTCGTCCGCGGGGGGAATATGGCCGAGCTTTTCCGCCTCCAGCCCGAGACCGAACCGGACCGCCGCGGAAGAAAAGCCGGCGGCTTCCAGAAGGAACTGAAGGGCTTGGGGGTGGACCGGGGTCCGGTGGGTGAAATCGAGGAAATAGATGTGGACAAGGGCGAAGACGGACAGGGGGTTGACGGTTTCCAGGAGAATCCGTCCCTCCGGGCGGAGCTTGGCATAGGACAGCTCGACCAGCCGGCGAAGCGAGGCCGGCGGCAGGTGTTCGATGACCTGGGAGGAGAAGATCCCGTCGAGGGAGGCGTCGGGCCGGGCGGCCAGG
>JAAZPG010000484.1 GCA_012797375.1 Acidobacteriota bacterium | reverse complement strand
CCGCCTCGTTGTACAGCGGCGGCGGGAGGCCTCCCGGGCGGGGATCCTATTCGAGTTTCTTGGCTTCGAACACGCCGCCGGGCTGGCTCAATTCGGCCGCGGTGACCTCGCCCTTCGCATCGGTGAGGAAGCGGAGGGTGACGCTTTTCACTTCCTTGAGGTAGAATTCGCCGCCCAGGTCCGGTTCCAGCTGGTACTCCGGCTGGCCGGCGATGGACACGGTCAACCGGTCCCCTCTAAGACCGATGACCACCGTCTGCCCCGTCAAGTCGTAGCGCCCGGTGAGTTTTTTAAGAAAAGCCGGATCGTATTGGCGGGCGTCGGGTTTTTTGGCGAAGACGATATCGTCGATCGTCGGCTCGAACGCCCCGGTGACCGAGGCCACCCGGCCGTTGACGTCCGTCCTAAAGGTCAGCTTGAAGTCTTTGAACGTCGGATCCTCGATCGTGACGCCGTCGAAGGTCTCGTAATGCCAGTGGTCGAGGTTCGTCTTGATGGAGTTGTAGGTGAAGCTGAGCCGGCCGGCCGCGAGCTCGACCGCCAGCGAACCGTAGCCGGGATGGACGTAAAGACCGGCGTAGTCGGCCAGGGGATGGGCGGGTTTCGTGCCGGGGACCTTGCGGGTGATTTTCTTTTCCTCGGCCTTCTTGATTGCGCCCTCGGCCTTTTCCAATTGCTTGACCGCGTCGCCGATCCAGTCGTGGGCCTCAAGGCCCAGGATCTTATCGGTCGCCGTTCGGACGAGAAGTTCGGGATAAGACGTGCCGTTCATGTTCGTCAGGACGACAAAGCCCAGCCCGTCGTCGGGAAGGAAGGCAACCTGGGCGGAAAAGCCGTCGATGTTGCCGCCGTGATGGACTCGGCGGTGGCCGCGATAGACGTCTGTGAACCAGCCCATGGCGTACGCCGTGGCGGCGATGTCGGGGGAGCTGGAGACCGCCCCGGTGACCATGTGGGGATTGTGCATATCGGATACGGTGGAGGAGGAGAGAAGATCACGGCCTTCGAATTTTCCGTCGGCCAGGTGGACGGCCACCCAGCGGGCCATTTCATTCACCGAGGAGTTGATCGACCCGGCCGGGCCGACGTTGGTGATATCGCGGAAAGGCAGCTTCTCGTACGCCTTGTCGACGAAGTTGTAGGGAAAAGCAAAGTCGCTGTCCTTCTGCGAATCGAGGACGGAGAAATTCGACCGCTTCATGCCCAGCGGTTCGAAGACGAGACTCCGGACGGCGTCTTCCCACGGCTTGCCGGTCAAGGTTTCGAGGAGGTAGCCGGCCGTCAGAAACATGAGGTTGTTGTATTGCCATTTCTCGCGCAGGTCGGCCGTGGGCGGGAGATAGGCTAAGGCCCGGACGAGATCTTCCCGGGACGCGGTTTTATTGTTATACCAGAGGAGGTCGTGGCGGGGGAGGCCGGAGCGATGGGTCACCAGGTCACGGACCGAGAGACGCGCGCCGGCTTCCTTGTCGTACAGCTTGAACCAGGGGATGTAGTTCCGGACGGGCGCTTCCCACTCAAGCTTGCCCTCGTCGACCAGCCGGCCGAGGGCGAAGACGGTGAAAGCCTTGGAGGAAGAACCGATGGCGAAGATCGTGTCGGGCGTGGCCGGGATCTTGTTCTCCACGTCCTTGTATCCGAACCCCTTGGCGTAAACGACCTTGTCGTTCTTGACGACAGCCATGGCCGCGCCGGTGACTTTGAGCGCCTTGAGGGCGTCCTCGGCGATTTGATCGAATCCTTCCAGGGCGGCCCGGATCTTAGCCGTCGGATCGGCGCCGAGCTCGAGGGAGAAGGGGAATTTCGCTCCGCCCTGGGTGAACGTCCCTGTCATTTTTTTGCCGTCGGCGGAGATTTCGCCCTTAAAGGTCGGCTCGCCGGGAATGCCCTGGATGGCGAACGCCGCCTTGAATCCGTCCAAGACGATTCCGATCAGGGGGAGGTCCTGGGATTTTTGCACGGGGATGGAGATATCGCCCGTCCAGGCTCCCTCCTTGAGGACGAAATCGATATTGATCTCGAGCTTTTGCCCGGGAAGCTCGATGATGCCTTCCCAATGGCCGGCCAGGGTCGGCTCGGCCGAAGGCTCGGCTTGAGGAGTGGGGGAGGGAAGGACGGCCGCGGGCAGGGGGACGGCCGCGGCGGAGATGATGAGGATCATGGCCAGAAGGGTGAGAACGAATTTGAACGAAGCTCTTTGCATTTGTCTGTCTCTCCAAATAGGAATCACAGCCCTGAAAAGCGACAGGCTTATCCTATTATACGCTTTCCGACGGACGGAGTTCTGAAAATCGGTACCTGTTAAATCAGTAAAATCAGTACCTGTTTATCCATTTCCATAATTCGATTTAATACAACCGCTTCTGCGAATCCGCGCGAATCTGAACCTGTTTATCCATTTCCTCATTCCGCCGGATCAGGCGAAAGAACAGGGAAATGGATGACCAGGTACCGAGATGATCAGGAAAAATCGGGAAATGGTAAACCAGGTTCCGATTGGAATTATCGCGAAAGGGGGGACCCGGCCCTTGTTTCATGCCGTGGGAACAGATAAACCATTGAATTTAATATAAATAATAGTTAATATTAAGAAAATTAATATAATTATTAAAATAATTAATAAAACACTTGACATATATTAATAAATATTTTATTATTTCTATGTAAAATGAATTTAATGAGGAAGACATGACTCAAGACTGGAGCGAATTGATCAGCTTGACCCAGGGCGTCTCCTTCACGGTCGAAAAGGTCCGGCTCAAAAACAGGGACATCGCCATCGAGGGAAGCTTCGAGCTGCCCCCTCTGGCTCGGCTCCGGGCCGAGGATGTCCTGTTCATCATCGCGTTCGTCCGGAGCCACGGCTCGATCAAGGAGATGGAGGCCCAGTTTGGAATCAGCTATCCGACGGTCAAGAACCGCTTGAACGCGATCGCCGCCCAGCTGCCCTTCGTCGACGTCAATCCGCCCTCGGCCAAACGGGACGTCCTCGATCAGCTCGATCGAGGCGAGATCGACGTAACCGAGGCGCTCAAACGGATAAAGGAATAAAGGAGGAATTCATGCTGCCTTTCTGGCTTCGCCTCAGAGTGTGCAAGCCCGGCCGCCGGGGCTTCCGCCTCTGGTTCCCGGTGATCCTGATCTGGATCATCCTGGGGGCTTTATTGATCGCCCTCTTTCCTCTGGTGCTTTTGGCCGCCCTGATCACCTGGCGGAACGGTTCGGGGCGGTTCCTGCTCTTCCTCTACCCGATGCTGGCGGCCGTTCTCTGGAACCTGTCGGGCCTTCATATCGAAGCGAAAGACGACGAGAACGACGTTCTCATCGACTTTGCCTGATATCACGGAAACGAAAAGGAGAATTTCGATGAGCGAGGAAAAACGCAAAGTGCTGGAGATGCTGTCCCAGGGAAAAATCACGGTCGATGAAGCCGAGAAGCTCCTGGCCGCGATCGGCGAGCCGGACAACGAGGCCGTGTCCTCGACGGGCGGGAAACGTCAATGGAAGTACCTCCGGGTCGTGGTTGATCCCGGTCCGGGAAGCGAAAGCAAGGACAAGGTCAACATCCGGATTCCGTTCAAGCTGATCCGAGCGGGGCTCAAGTTCGCGGCCTTCATTCCCCGGGAATACCAGGGCCAGATTGATGAGGCTCTCAAGGAAAAAGGGATGAATGTCGACCTGTCCAAGATCACGCCTGAAGACTTGGAAGAAATCGTGTCCAATCTTGATGACATGACCGTCGAAGTCGACGGCGAGGACAAGGTCCGCGTCTTCTGCGAGTGACCGTCGTGGGCGGAGTCGGGATTTCCGGTTCATCCGAGGCGACGGCGTCCCCGTCCCGGCCGGTTTCAGCCGGCCGGGCGGGGGACGGGAAGCCCGGGACGGACGACCCGCGCCCCATCGCTAGTCCATCGGTATCCGATCAGGAGCCGATTCGAAAGTGATTTTCAAGGCGATCGAAGAGCTGTTATGCGCATCCCGGCGGTAAGGATCCTTCTTTTAGCGGCCGTCGTCCTGATCGTCCTGCTCGGCCTTCTTTTCTAAGATCGATCGATATCTCAATCTCTCAATCGGTACCTGTTTAACCATTTCCGCATTTCGGCTGATCAGGGGAAAAACAGGGAAATGGATAAACAGGTACCGATTAAAACCGGCTAAAAATCCCATCAACCGTTCATGCTTCCGGGGCGTATTCTATGGTATGATGCGTTCACGAAAGAGTGGAATATGCTTGAAATCAAGAACTTGACCAAGTCCTACGGCGACCTCCTGGCCCTAGATCATTTTTCCCTGACCCTCGAAAAGGGAGAGGTCCTGGGCTTGCTCGGCCCCAACGGCGCCGGAAAAACCACGCTGATTTCCATCCTGGCCGGCACCGTCCGCGATTTCACCGGGAGCGTCCGCTTCCTCGGCCACGATCTCTTTTCCGACCGGAACCTGAAAAACCGCCTCGGGATCGTTCCCCAGGACATGGCTTTCTACGAGGAGCTGAACGCCATGGACAACCTCCTCTTTTGGGGAGGACTCTACGACGTTCCGCGCGACGCGCTGAAAAAGCGGGCCGCCGAAATCCTCGAGAGGGTCGAGCTCTCGGGCCGGATGAAGGAACCGGTCAAGAACTTCTCCGGCGGGATGAAGCGCCGCCTCAACACGGCCATCGGCTTGCTCCACCGGCCCGACTTGCTGCTGCTGGACGAGCCGACGGTCGGCATCGATGTCCAGGCCAAAGTCAGCATTCTTGACCTTATCCGCAAGGTGGGCGCCGAGGGTACCGGCGTCATCTTCACCACCCATCAGCTGGCCGAGGTGGAAAACACCTGTTCCCGGATCGCCATCATGGATTGTGGCCGAATCCTAGCCCAGGGAACGATGGAGGAGCTCATCCGGCTTGTCGGGGAAAAGGACATTGTCGAGATCACGGGAAATTTCCCGGCCGCCTCGTTCACCGAAGCCCTCCAGGATCTTGACGGCAACGGGATCGAGTTGCTGTCGGCCGCGGACAACCTGGCCACGCTGGCCGTCGCCGACACCGAACAGATTCCGAAGACCATGGACCGCCTCTTCCGCCGCAAGCTGGCCGTGACCGATCTCAAGATCAAAACGCCCAGCCTGGAGACGGTTTTTTTAAAGCTGACCGGCCGCAGCCTGAGGGATTGAGTCATGCGCCGGCTGCTGCTGATTCTCAAGAATGATATTTTGCGCCACCTTAAGGCTCCGGTGGCGATCCTCCTCTATCTTATCATCCCGATCGCCATGACCGGCCTCATCGGGATGATCTTCACCCCATCCTCCAAGGACAACACGCTTCCGCCGATCCAGGTCGTTCTTGTCGACAAGGACAAGGGCTTGGCCTCGCGTCTTTTTCTGGGCGCCTTCGACGCCGACCAGATGAAAAAAATGTTCCAAGTGACCGTGGCCGACGAGGCCGAGGGCCGCCGGCGGATGGAGAAGGGCAAGGCCTCGGCCATGGTCGTCATTCCCGCGCGGTTCACCCTCGATGTTTTGGAAATCAAACCCGTCGTCCTCGAGGTGGTCAAAAATCCGGCCGAGCAGTTTCTTCCCGACGTCGTCGAGGAGTTCATGAACACGATGGCCGTGATGCTCTCGGGCGCGATCCAGGCCTTCGAGCCCGAGGCCCGGGGCATCCGTCTCATGCTCGACGGCCCGATCGACGCTTTTCCCTGGGAGAGCCTGGGGCCGGAGTTCGGCAAAGCCCAAAAAAAGGTCGTCGCCGCTGAAAAATACCTCAATCCGCTTCTGATCCGTCTCCAGGAGGAAAAAACCAAGGCCGTGGGGGCCAAGGCGTTCATGACCCGGTCGGATATTTTTTCCGCCGTCCTGCCGGGGATGGCCGTTATGTTTCTTCTGTTCATCGTCCAAACGGTCATGCGCGACATTATTTCCGAGCGCGAGGACGGGAAGCTCCGCCGGATGCTGACGACGCCCCTCCGGCCGGGTGAGCTCATCGGGGCCCGCATCGCCGGCGGCTGGCTGATGGGATTCGCCATCCTCCTGGTCATGGCCGTCTTCGGAACGCTGGTGTTCAAGGCGTATTGGGGATCCCCCGGTTATTTTCTCCTGCTTGCCGCGGTGACGGCCTTCTGGACGGCTTCCTTTTTCGCCCTGATGAATGCCTTTCTCAAGAATCGAAACCAGGCCGGGGCGATCAGCGCCCCCGTCATCCTGGCTTTCAGCGTCTTCGGCGGCTCGATGTTGAGCACGGAGGCGATGCCCAAGGCGTTCCAAGCGATCGGGCTCGCCACTCCCAACCGGTGGTTCATCGACGGGGCGGCTCTCGTCCGGGAGGGGCGCTTTCCGGCGGCGGCCCTCCTGGTCCTGGCCGCCAGCGGTCTTATTTTGCTTTTCCTGGCGGTTCCGCTGCTCCGCCGCCGCTCCACGGTGTGACCCATGCGACGCCTTAAACGCATTCTCCGCATCGCCGGCAACGACATCCGGATCATGGTCAAGGACAAGGTCTTTTTCTTCTGGACCCTGGCCTTCCCGATCCTCTTCATCCTTCTTTTCGGTTATTTGTATAAGGGGGGTGAAACCGCTCCGCCGTCGGCCGAGCTGACCGTCCTCAACCAAGACGAGGGGCGCTGGGGGGCGTATTTCCTGGAAAAAATCAAGAGCCCGGGAATCGTGTTGAAAACGGCCGGGACCGAACCGGCCGAATACAACCGGCTGATCATCCTTCCGCCGGATTTCTCGGAAAAAATCGAGGCTCGCAAGGACCAGGCCCTGGCTTTAAAAAAACGGGAAGACGCCTCGGCCGCGGCCGCCGCCCGGGTCGAAATCAGGCTGTACCAGGCGATCGCCCGGCTTCTAAGCGAGCTCGTGCTCTACGGGGACGGGGATTTGACGAAATTTTTAGACGGCCACGCGGAATTCCGGGACCTCGTCACGGTCAAGACCCGGTATCCGGCGAAGACGATCACCGTTGTCCCCGGGGGGATGGACCATGCGATTCCCGGCATCACCGTTCAGTTCATCATGATGATGGTCTTGATTTACGGCGGCGTCACGGTGATGGAGGACCGCAAGAAGGGCGTGTTGAGCCGGCTGCTCTTTTCTCCCCTTTCGCCCGGCGCGCTTTACCAGGCCAAGCTCCTCGCCCGGTGGCTGATGGGAATGCTCCAGGCGTTGATGCTCTTCGTCGTCGGCAAGATCTTTTTCCGCTTGAACCTGGGCGACGTGCCGTTGTCGCTGCTGGTCATCGCCGTTTTCGCCTTGGCGACGGCCGCCCTCAGCGTGTTTATCGGCTCGCTCATGGGGAAAGAGGATATGATCATCGGGCTTTCGATCCTGCTGGCCAATGTCTTCGCCGGTTTGGGCGGCTGCTGGTGGCCGATCGAGGTTGTCCCGCCGGCCGTGCGAACGATGGGCATGATCTCGCCGGCGTATTGGGCGATGGACGCCTTGCACAAGCTCCGGTTTTTCCAGGGCGATTTCGCGGCCGTGGCTCCGAACCTGGGCGTTTTACTCGCCCTGGCGGTCGTGCTTTCGATTCTCGCCGGCCGCTTTTTCAAAATCCGCGACTGAAATCAGCTCCTGTTCCGAAATCGGTACCTGTTTCACCATTTCCTCGGATTAAATCAGTACCTGTTTCACCATTTCCGCATTTCGGCTGATCAGGGGAAAAAATAGGGAAATGGATAAACAGGTTCGGTATTCGAATAGAGGGGGAAACAGGGAAAAGGTTAAACAGGTACCGATTCCTTGGAAAAATTCGCCGATTCAGCGGTGATTTGAACAGCGATAATCGCCTTGACAAAACGTTTTCCACCGTATAAATTACAAAGTGAGTAAACGTTCACTCACCGGAGTAATCAACATGAAAAAGCTTGCTTTCGAGGGCATCCTGGAGAAACGGAAGGCCCAAATCGTGACGGCCGTCCTCCTCCTCGTGGACAAGGTCGGAATCACCGGCCTGACCATCAAGCGGATCGCCAAGGAGGTCGGCTTCGTCGAGGGAGCCCTCTACAAGCACGTCGATTCCAAGATGGGTCTTTTCCATCTCATTCTCGACGCCTCCTTCAGGTCGATCGAGTCGGTGGATCGGGAAATCTCCAGCCGGACCTCCGCTGCGCCGGCCGCCCTCCGTGCTTGGTTTGAATTCGTCGTTTCCTTCCTTGAACAATACCCGGGCATCCACCGGATCCTCTTTTCCGACGCCTTGTACGTCGAAGACCGCCCCCTCTTCAAGAAGTTCAAGGACTGCATGCTCGACCTTAAGGGCCGGTTGCGGAAAAACATCGAGACAGGCGTGGCTTCGGGCGATTTCCGGGCCGACGCCGATCTCGAAATCCAAGCGATCAATTTCCTGGGCGTCATCTACACGACGTTCACCCTTTGGACGGTCTTTGAGGAACGGGCTCGGAGCTACATGGAAACGGCCCGCCCCTATATCGAGGATTATCTCCGGTCCCTGAGCCTTCCGGTTCCGGCCGCGGAGGTGTCCCGTGGCTAAGAAATGGACCGCCTTCGTCGTCCGCCACCGGGTTCTTGTCCTGGGCCTTTGCGGGCTGCTCACCCTCGCCGCCCTGGCCGGGGTTCCGCGTCTCCGCTTCTACAACAAGCTCACCGACTGGCTCCCCAAGGACGACCCGCACTTGGCCCTCTACCACGAGATCTCCGACACGTTCTCGGCCAACAACATCGTCCTGGTCATCGCCCGTCCGAAAGCCGGAGTCTTCACGGCCGACACGCTCGCCCGCATCCGGGAGCTGACCGACACCCTGAAGGACCGCGAGGAGATTTTCAGCGTCACCTCCCTTTCCAACGTCGCCGATATCCGCAAAACGGAGGACGGGATCGAGGTCCGGGATTTCATCGATTCCGTCCCGGCCGATTCGGCCGGCTTGAAAGCCCTGGAAGCGCTGGCCCGGTCCAAGGACCGCTACGTCGGCCAGGTCTTGTCGGAGGACGGAGAATGGTTCGGCTTGTCCGTCTATCTCAGCAACACCGTCGAAACCATCCACGCCGTGGAAAAGGTCCTCATCCCGGAGACGGAGCGCATCCTCGGCGGAGGGATGGAGATCTATTTCGCCGGCACGCCCTCCGACGGCCATTTCATCAATCTCTACACCCGGCGGGACCTCGTCTTTCTCGTCCCCATCATGCTGGCGGCCATCGTCCTCATCCTTTATTTCACCCTCCGTTCCCGGAAAGCCCTCCTTCCGCCGGTCCTGGTCGTCGTCTTGGCCAACATCTGGCTGTTCGGGCTGATCGGCTGGTCCGGCCGGCCGATGACGATCATCACCCCGGCCGCCCCCGTCCTTCTCCTGGCCTTGGGATCGGCTTACGGGCTTTACGTCGTGAACAAGATCCGCTCCGACGTCGAGACCGGGCGGAATATCGATGTGAAGCAGCGCCGCGAAAGGGTCATCGTCTCGACCGCGGCCGTCGTTACCCCGATCCTGTATGCGGCGGTCACCGACATCATCGGATTCCTGTCGTTCCGCGGCGTCAAGCTGAGCCTGGTCGCCGATTTCGGATTGTTCGCGGCCATTGGATTGTTTTTTGCCGCCGGCCTGGCCGTGACCCTTCTTCCTGCCCTGGCCGCGACGATCGATTTCGGCGATGTCCGTCCCTCCAAATCCCGTTTCCGGCTCTCCGGCTTCCTGGAGTCCGCCGCCGGCCGGATCATCCGCCGGCCCCGCCTCGCCTTGGCCGCGTTCGGCATTCTCATCGCCTTCGGCATCGCCGGCATTTTCCGCGTCGAGCGGGAAGTCGGCTTCGCCGGGTTCTACGCGAAAAAATCCATGCCCTACCGGGCGATGGACGCGGCCAACGAGCATTTCAAGGGCGCCTATCCCGATTCGTTCTTCTTCGAGGCCGACGACGTCCGCGACCCGGCCCGGCTGCGTCTTATCCGGCGGGCCGAAAGCTATCTTTCGGGCCTCCAAAGCGTCCACCAGCCCCTCGGGATCCCCGATCTCATCGAGGAGCTCAATGACTCGATGAACGACCGTCCCGCCTTGCCGGAAACGAAGGCGGCCGTCGAGAACCTCTGGCTTTTCCTGGAAGGCCGGAAGGAGCTGACCCAGATGATCACGCCCGACGGACGCCAGACGATCATCTACGCCAAGGTCAGCGATTCCACCACTCCCTTTTGCGAGGAGCCGTTCGCCCTGGCCGAATCCTTTTTCGAAGACGAAGAGGCTATGCGCCCCGTCCGGGTGGATCTAAAAACGCTGTCCCCGAGCGGGGCGGCCGCCGTTCGGGCCGCCGAGGCGGCCTTCCTGGCGCAGGAAATAGCCTGGGCGGCCGGGGAATCGGGCGGCCCGGCTCCCGGGGCCGGCCCGATCCGTGATCTCCTCGTCGCCGCGCTGAACAAGCCCCTGCCCGCCGATCGCCTGGGGCCGGCCGTCGTCGAAAAGATCCGTGACTTTTGTTTCGCGCCCTCCTTTCCCTTCGAGGCGGCTCCCCGGGAGCTCGAGTCGATATCCCGGGCGCTGTCGGGCCTGGCGGCCGCTTCGCCTGACTTCGAGATCGCCGAAGAGGCGGCGGCCGCGGTCTTCAAGAAACACCTCAAGCCGGCCGAGTTCGATCCGGATCTGGCGGCCGACGCGGCCGCCTCGGCCGCCTACCTCGTCCGAGAAACCCGGGAGAGCCTCCAGGAAGCGTCGCTGCGCGAGGCGCTGGCCGCCCTTCTTCCCGCCGGGTCTCCGTCCTTTGAAAAGCGGGCGGCGGCCATCCTTTACGACCTGGTCGACGGCCTGGCCGTCGTCCCGGCGGCGGACGCTCCAGCCGGATCCGAGCCGGTCGACTTTATCCGGGTCGACCAGACGGGATACCCCGTCATGACCACCAAGCTGGCGGACTCTCTCCTGCGCTCCCAGATCCAGTCGATCATCCTGGCCATGATCGTCACCCTCCTCCTGATGATCCTCATGCGGAGGAGCGTCGTCCTGGGATTCATCAGCATCCTGCCGATCACCTTCGCCACGGTCATGATGTACGGGCTTCTGGGCTTCGTCCGCATTCCCCTCGACTACGCGACGATGCTCACGGGGTCGATTTCGATCGGCGTGGGCATCGACTACACGATTCATTTCCTCTATGTCGTCACCGAGGAGATCCGGGCCGGCCATGCCTTGCCCGAGGCCATCCGCCTGGCTTTCATCGAGCGCGGCCGGGCGATGCTCTCCAACACCGTGGCCGTGGCCGCCGGCTTTTCGGTTCTGCTCCTGTCTTCCTTTGTCCTGCTCCGAAGCTTCGGCGGGATCATGGTCCTGTCGATGCTTCTCTGCTTCATCGGGGCGATGACCCTGCTGCCGGCCGCCCTCCTGGTCTTCCGGCCCCGGGTGCTCCGCCCCGCCGGCGAAATAATGAAAGGAGATTCGATATGAAACGCACGTCTCTCATCCTCGCTTCGGTTCTTTTGCTGATCGCCGCCTCCGCGCCGGCCGCCGCCGCGGAGGACGCCGCGGCCGTCCTGGCCGGGGTGGACGAACGGACCGGCGGCACCCTCGCCCCGAAGGACATGCAGTCGAACATGGTGATGACCATCACCCAGGGGAGCTCGGTCAAGGTCCGGGAGATCCGGGCTTGGACGCGGAACAACGCCGGAAAGAACGACGACCGGCTGATGAAATTCGTTTCGCCGGCCGACGTCCGCGACGTCGGCTTCCTCGTCCTGAGCGACGACTCGATGTACATCTACCTGCCCGAATTTCACCGGACCCGGCGGATCGCCTCGTCCAACCGGAAGGATTCGTTCATGAGCTCGGATTTCTCCTATGACGACCTGGGGACGGGCGAATACGCCCGGTCTTATGAACCGGCTCTCCAGGAAGAGAACGCGGGCGCCTGGGTGCTGGATCTCAAGCGGAAAGCCGGGTCGGATAAATTGTATTCCCGGATCGTCATGACCGTGGACAAGCGGATGCATATGCCGGTCAAGACGGAAATGTACGACGAGGCCGGCCGTCTCTGGAAGTCGGCCGAGCAAGCCTACGCCTCGATCGACGGCTACTGGGTCATGACCGCCGTCAAGATGACCGATCACAAGAAGGGCTCGAGCACGACCCTGGAGTTCAAGGACATGAAAGTCGACAAGGGCGTCGGCGCCGACCTCTTCACCGAGCGCAGCCTGGTCCGGAAGATCCAGGGCTGAGGAGGGAGCCGTGAAAAAAACCGCGATGTTCCTGTCCGTGGGTTTGTTGGCGGCGAGCCTCGCTTTCGCCGCCGAGACGACGGGGCCGGCGGCGCCCGAAATCACCGGTCGGGTCCGGCTGTTTTCCTCTTTTTACGCGGCCGACAACCCGGACGGAGCGTTTTTCACCCACAAGGCCGGCCAGTTCGCCTTCCGCCGGGCCGAGGTCCGGCTGAAGCTCTCCGGGGCGGTCAACGACCGGGTCAGCTACGGCGTGCGGTTCGACGCGTTCTCCTACCCGGGCGACCTTCTCCAAGCCGGCCAGTTCCCGGAGTCGGCCTTCCTCGGATCGCCCGCTTCCTCGGAGCATTTCGAGCTCGCGCTTTACGAGGGCTGGGTCAAAGTCGGGGACTTCCTGATCGAAGGGCTCGACTTGACCGCCGGCAAGCAGCGGATTTCCTGGGGGACGGCCGACAAGATCGGCGTCGTCGACAACCTCAATCCGATCGACTTCGCCAACTTCCTGTCCTTCGACCCGGATTATTTCTTCGAGCGCCGGCCGCAGACGGCCGTCAACCTGGAGTATTACCCGGGCGGTTCGTTCAAGATCCAGCTGGTCGGACTGCTCCAGCACCAGGTCTCTCCGCTCCCGTTCGGATATTCGGGCTTGGTGGCCAAGTTCTTTCCGATGGACGAATATCTCGTGACGCGGGGATGGGACGACACGGCGATCAAGACCGCCTGGGGTGCGCGGGTCGCGGGGCGGGCGGCCGGCCTCGACCTCGGCGTGTCGTATTATCGGGGCAACTTGACGCTGCCTTATCTGCGGTCGATGGATGCCGGGCTTGTCGCCTCGGGCGTGTTTTATTATCCCCGAGCGGGGATTCTGGGCCTGGATTTGGCCGGAGAAGCCGGCGGCCTTGGATACTGGGCGGAGGCGGCCTATGTCATGCCGGAGAAGATCGACGGCTCGGTTTCCTTTCCGATTTGGATCGGAGACGGGCCGGTCATTTATACGAAGACTTTTCCGCTTTTCGAAGAGGGGTTCTGGAAGTACGTGGCCGGCGCCGACTACAATTTCGGGGGCGGCTTTTCGGTCAACATCCAGTTCCTCCACGGCTTTTTCGACGAGGTGGATTACAACGCCGGAGCGGAGGATACATTCGGCTTCCGGAAGGGGATGTTCTTCGGGGAGCCGGGAAACTATGTTTTGGGCCGGGCGGAGTATAAATTCGCCCGGGACACGGTTAAGCTTAAATTCGGAGGGCTTTTCGAGACCACATCCAACGGATCGGCCTTCGTCATCATGCCCGAGGCGGAATTCCGCGTCGCCGACGCCTTCAACGTCGTCTGCGGAGCCTTCGCCGCGGTCTCGGGGGACCGGGAAAAGACGAAGTTCGGGGCTTTCCGCGACGACGGCCAGATCTATCTCGGCTTCAAGCTGGATTTCTGATTCCATTCCGAACCTGTTTAACCATTTCCCGAATTCGAATTCGGGAAATGGTTAAACAGGCACCGATTGAATTGCGGAAATGGTTAAACAGGTATCGATTTATAGAGCGCCGGTCCGCCGCGGCGGGCTTGTCCGGAAAGATGGAGAAATCATCGTTGCGTCCCGCGCTTTTATTGATAAAATGGATTTCGATTCCCTCGGGAATCCACCTCACGGACAGGGAGATGCGCGATGAAACGCTCCGTTCCGGCCGCTCTCATCATCCTCGCACTTTTTGCGGGCCTCGGGCTCGGCGCGCCGACCGCCAAGCCGCCGGCGACCTTCACCGATTACGGCCAATGGGAAACGATCGCCGCAGCCGGCGCCTACGGCGGATTCTCTCCGGACGGGCGGTGGCTTGTCTACGGCCTTAACCGTTCGAACCGGAACAACGAGCTCCGTATCGTCAAGATTTCCGACAAAACGGAGAAGGCCTTCGCCTTTGGTTCCCGGCCGGCGTATTCGAGCGATTCGAAGTGGCTGGCGTTCGCCGTCGGCCTGTCCGAAGCGGACGCGAAGAAGCTGAAAGACGAGAAAAAAACCGTCCAAGACAAGCTCGGGTTGCTGAACCTGGCCACGGGCGACGTGACGACGTTCGACGGGATCGAGTCCTTCGCCTTCAGTCCCGACGGGGCTTCCCTGGCGATGAAAACGTATCCTCCCGAGGCGGCGGCGGACGCCCCGAATCGGTCCGGCGGTCCGGACACCGACGGTGCGTCTCCCGGCTCGACCCTGCTCGTCCGGCGGCTGGCGACCGGCCTGGACACGCCGTTCGGCAACGTCTCCCAATATCTCTGGGAGGACGGCCCCAAGGGCCGGTTCCTGGCTCTGATCGTCAGCGTCAAAGGCAAGACGGGCAACGGCGTCCACCTGTTTGACCCGGACTCCGGCGTCCTCCGCGTTCTGGATTCGTCGTCGTCGGCTTATGCCGGCTTGTCCTGGCGGAAAGACGCGCCGGACCTGGCCGTGTTTCGGGCCAAAACGGACGACCGGAAGGAAGGAACGGCCCAAGTCGTCTTGGCCTGGACGGGGCTTGGAGCGAACGAACGGATCTGGGTTTATGACTCGGCCGCGGATGCCGCCTTCCCGGCCGGACAACGGATCGTCGACTTCCGGCCGCTCTCCTGGTCGGCCTCCGGGGACGCGGTTTTCCTGGGACTCGCCCCCTGGGATGACGCCGTCGCTCCGGCTGAAACGAAAGCTCCGGCCGGCGGTTCCGCCGCGGCCGAGGAGGTCTCGACCATCGAAATCTGGCACGCAAAGGACGTCTTTGTCATGCCCTGGCAGAAAATCCACGCCGACGCGGGCCGTCGGCGAAACTCGCTCGCCGCCCTGCGTCTTTCAACCGGGAAGCTCGTCCCCCTCGGCCTGGACCCCGTCCATGAAGAGGTGACGCCGCTGCGGTCGGGGCGGTCGGCGCTCGTCGCCGAATGGTCGAAATACGCGTTCAACCGGACGATCGGACGGCCGGCGGCGGATCTCTATCTCGCCGATATCGCGACCGGATCCCGGACGAAAATCCGGGAAGGCATTGACGACGCGCACGCGCAGGCCAGCCCCGGCGGGAAGTACGTTCTGTTCCTCCAGGACGATCATTATTGGACGGTCGACACGGCCACCCGGGCGGTCGTGAACCTCACCGCTTCCCTCCCCGTCTCATTCATCGATAAGGAGTCGGACGAAACCGGCCCGGCCAAGCCGCCGTTCGGCGTCGCCGGTTGGGGGAAGGAAGACGGCGCCGTCCTTCTTTATGACAAGTATGATCTCTGGCGGATCGCCCCGGACGGCTCGGGTGCGGCGCGCCTGACGAACGGGGCCGGCGAGCAGATCCGCCACCGCTTGGTCCGCTTGGACCTGGCCGACGGCGGACGGCGGAGATACGGATTTCCGCCTCCTCCGGCCGAGGCGGTGGATTTGACCGCGCCCCTTTACTTGGAGCTTTTCGGAGAGTGGACGAAAAAATCCGGATATGCCCGCCTTCGCCCCGGCGGCGGAATCACCCGCTTGATCTGGCTCGACCGGGCCGTCGACGGACTGGCCAAGGCTGAAAAGGCGGAAGTCTACGGCTATACCATCGAGGATTATGACGTTTCGCCCGACATCCACGTCGGCGGCCCCGATTTGAAGGGGGCCGTCAAAGTGACCGCGACTAATCCGTTCCAGGAAAAATTCGCCTGGGGACGGAGCGAGCTCATCGAGTATGTCACGGAAAAGGGCCGGAGGCTGCAGGCCGCCCTGATTTATCCCGCCGGATACGAGCCGGGGAAACAATATCCGATGATCGTCTACAACTACGAGCTTCTGTCCCAGAACGTCCACCGTTACGCGGCTCCGTCGGAACGGAGCTATTACAACGCCAGCGTCTTCTCCTCCCAGGGGTATTTCGTTCTCGAGCCGGACATCGTTTTTCGCGAGCGCCGGCCGGGCTGGTCCGTGGTTGAATGCGTCACCGCGGCCGTGAAAAAAGTCGTGGAGACGGGCCTGGTCGATCCGGCGAAGGTCGGCATCGTCGGGCATTCGATGGGCGGCTTCAACACCGCCTTCGTCGCGACCCATACCGACGGAATTTTCGCGGCCGCGGTCGCCGGGGCGCCGATCATCGACATGGTCAGCTATTACGGCGATCATCACTGGGACACGGGCATCGCCGAGACGGATCACATCGAGACGGGTCAGGAGCGGATGGTCGTTCCTTTATATGAGGACCTCCAGGCTTACATCGACAACTCCCCGTATTTCGGAACCCACCGGATGACCGTCCCGCTTCTGCTCGAGGTCGCCGATGAGGACAAGATCGTTCCCTGGCACCAGGGCATCGAGCTCTACAACGTCGCCCGGCGGGCGGGCAAGAACGTGGTGATGCTGGCTTACATGGGCGAGGGCCATGGGTTGCGCAAGGAGAAGAACCAGATGGATTACCAACGCCGGATTCTGGCCTGGTTCGGGCATTATCTGAAGGGCGAGCCCGCCGAGGACTGGATCACGTCCGGCCAGAGTTATCTCGAACGGGAAGCGGAGATCAAGCGGAAGCGGGCGAAACAGACAAGCCGTTCGGATTGAATCCGAACCTGTTTAACCATTTCCTCATTTCCGACAAAATCCGAACTTTAAATCTGAACCTGGTTATCCATTTCCCAAATTCGAATTCTGGAAATGGTTAAACAGGTACTGATTGAATTGCGGAAATGGATAAACAGGTGTCGAATTAATAGGTACTGAATTAAAACGGGGGCCGAATGAGATTCACTGGTCTCAGAGGAGCTCCCAGCGGTCGAGGGCGGCTGGATCGTCGAACAGACGCCGGATGTCCTCATACACGGCCGCCTTGCCGCCGCCGAGGACGACGGCTTTCCGGCAGAGGGCCATGGCCAGGTCGTAATGATGCGTCGCTAAAATGATCGTTTGCGGCACTTGGGCCAGCATCTCCCGCAACCGGCGCGATCCCCGGGCGTCCAAGTCCGACGTCGGCTCGTCGAGAAGCAGAATCGACGGCCGGCGGCCGAGGCTTTGGGCCAGGAGAACCTTCCGTTTCTCCCCGCTGCTCAACTGCGAGGGATGGCGGTCGAGAAGCGGAACGAGCCCGAATCTTCCGGCGAACGCCCGCACATCCGGCCCGCCGGCCCGTTCTTCCGCCGCTTTCAAGGAAAACGCAAGCTCGTCATAGACCGTGGGCATCAGCAGCTGCGTGTCGGCGTCTCCGAAGACGGCCGCGGCCGCTTTCCGGGCCTCCTTGGGCCGGTCCCGGACCTCCCGCCCTTCGACCTCGAGCGTCCCCCGGTAAGGAGAAAACCCCAGAATCGTCCGGATGAGAGTCGTCTTCCCCGATCCGTTGGCCCCGAGAACAGCGATCCGGTCGCCCGGGGCGGCGGTGAAAGACAAGCCGGAAACGACAGCCCGTTCCCCCCGCCAAAAGGACAGGTCATCCGCTTTGAGGCAGGCGTTCACGCGCCCTCCATTCATCCAGGGGAAGGTCCAGGGACAGCCCCCGGGCCTGGATGTGTTCATGCCGGAGCCGGAATTTCAAGACGGCGAAGACCATGAAATTCCTCGCCGCATGGATCGTGAGCTTGAGGCGCTGAGGGAGACGGAGGCCCGCCCCGCGGCTCCGGACGGCCCGGCTGGTTTCCGAAGCCAGGCGGACGAATACGGACAAATCATGGACCATGAGATAAACCATGGTCAAAATATAGCCGGGGACGCGGATTCTTTTTAGGAAACAGAGGATTTCAGCCAGGGTGAACATCGCCGTCCCGGCGACGACGACGAGAAAAGATGCGTATCCCCGGAGCGTCAGCAGGGCATAGCGTCCATAATCCGGGGCGGACAGCCTCAGAAAGCCCTCGACCGCGCCCAGGAGACAAAGGACGAAAAAAAACATGCCGAACACCCCCGTTCCAAGCAGGACGCGGGAACGGCTTTCCTTCCGTCCCGCAAACCAGGCCGCGGCCGCGACCGTAGCCGGGGCGAGAAAACGCGGGTCGGCCAGCAGGGCCGCGGCTTGAAAGAGAAGAAGGAGGGCGGCCCGCATCATGCCTCCGCGTGCTTTTGGATGAGTTTGACCACCGCCGGGACCGCGGTCAAGAGAAGAATCGTTCCCGGCAGGCTTTTCACCAGGGCGGCCAGGGAAAAGGCCAGGCGGGGGAGGCGGAGAACGGACGCCGCGAGAAAAAGGAGGCCGAGGTAGAACAGACGCTCGGCGACGGCCGCGGCCGCGGCTGCGGGAAAGACGCTGATTTTCAGCCGACGGTGGAGGAAACGATTGGCGGCCATGAGGAAAGCGAGCTCGAGCATCATGATCGGGCCGGTCGGGGG
>JAAZPG010000483.1 GCA_012797375.1 Acidobacteriota bacterium | reverse complement strand
GGCGGATGGACCTCGCCCAAACGCGGGAACGGCCGTGCGCCGGCTGCGCTTGGCTCGATCGCTGCGCCTTCTGCCCGCCGGCCGCGGCCATGAAGAGCGGGATCCTCGGCCTGGTCCCCGTCGCCCACTGCCGGATCAGCCGGATCGTGATCAAGGAGCGGGAACGGTTTTGGAGGCGGGCCGCGGTCCCGGAATCTTGAGGGCGGCCAGCTCTTCCCGGGCGTCGGCGATTTCGGGCCGGCCGGCGTCGGCCCGGGCCCACAGGCGGAGAAACGTATCGAACGCGTCGGCGGCTTCGGCCTTGAGATTTTTCCGGAGATAGAGTTTTCCCAGGCGGTAGTAGTTACGGCCGTGGATGTCCCCGAAGAGAAGACGTCCCGAGGTCAGGGCGCCGATGTCCCGGCGGATCCCGATCGCCCTGTCCGTATCTCCCGCCGTCTCGGCGGTGAGGGCCAAAGACTCGTAGTATACGGCGTGGTCATCGTTCAGGGAATAGGGAAACGGCAGCCCCGCGACGGCCATCCGGCCCAGGTCGGCGGCGGATGCGTAGTCGCCCGCCTGCCGGGCGATCGCTCCCTTCAGCCGGAAGTAATGCTTCCTGAGATGGCGAAGGCCGGACGTTTCCGTGAGGAGGCGGAGACGCTCGGCTGTCTCCGCGGCCCCGGCGGCGTCGCCCTGGGCGAGCAGAATCCGCCCCAGCAGGCCAAGGCCTTCCGCCCGGACGTTCACGTCGTTCAGCTCCTCGGCCAGGTGAACGGCCCGGCGGACGCTTCCCTCGGCCGCGGCGGGATCGTCCTTAAGCTGAAAACCGGCCGCCTCCATCAGGAGAAAGGAGTCTTCTTCGTCCTGCATCGCCGCCCGGCGGGAAAGGTCGATCCCCTGGGCGACCCGGCTCCGGAATTCGTCGAAGCGGCCTTCTTGAAGACAAAGAGCGGCTAAAAACCTCAGCCCGAGGGCTTGAGAGGCGGCGTCGGCGTCGCGGATGATCCGAAGATAATCCTCTCGGGCCGCGGCCGCGTCACCCTGAAGCTGGCGGATGTTTCCTCGGAGAAGAAGTGCCGTGGTTTGTCCGCTTTCCTGCTCCAAAGCTTGGTTGACCGCGGCCAGGGCGTCTTCGTACCGGCCCCGGCAGAGATCGATGAGGCCGACCTGCCGGCGGCGCAGGGCCGGAGGCAGCAAGGCGGGATCTTCGGGAAGAATGTCGACGGCTTTTTCGGGCAATCCCTCGGCCAAGTAAATGGTCGAGAGGTTGATATAGAGAAAGGGATTGAATTTGTCCAGGGCCAGGAGCCGCTCCCAGCAGTCCCGGGCCTTGCTCCATTCCTCGAGATTCCGGTAAAGCGAACCCAGGTGGCGGAGCCCCTCCTCGTCGTCGGGGGAGATCGAAAGGACTTGCCGGTACTGATGGACGGCTTCGTCGGGAAACGACGATCTGAACACCGCGTCGTAAAGCCCTTCGATCAGATGCCGGTCGCGCGGCGAAGCCCGGCCGGCCGCGGCCAGGGCCAGGGCTTTTTCCAGGTTGGCTTTGGCTTCAGCCCGCTTGCTTTGGTACAGGGAGGCCGCGGCCAGGCCGCGGTAAGCCAGGGCGAAGTCTCCGTCGAGCCCGATCGCGTTCCGGTAAGCCTCGGCGCTTTCCGCGAATTTCCCCTCGAAAAACAGCGTCTCGCCCTCGATGAAATTCTTGAGCGCCTCGGGGGACCGGGTGGTGATCCTGTCGAGCCCCCCGCTGGACGAGGCCGCCGCCGGGCCGCCGGGGGAATGGAGGGACGCCTTGACCGCGGGAGTCATCCGCTCGACGGCGGCGTTGAGCTGGCTCAAGTCCTCCACTTCGGCCTGGGTCGAACCGGCCGTCTCCCAGGTTTCCGCGTCCAAAAGAAAAGAGTTGATCTTGTACACCCGGCCGATTTTCGCGAAGCTGCCCTGGAGGATGTAGCGGGCCTGGGCCCGTTCGGCCACGCGCTTGAGGTCGTCGGTGGAATACGTCTCGTTTTCGAGAAGGCCCTTGTCCCGGAGGATGGCGAACAGCCGGTCGGTCGTAATGACCCTCAGCCGGGCGGATTGGAGAAGGGATTGGATGACCTGGTAGCACAATCCCTTGCGGAGGTAATCGAGGCTCGGATCGCCCGTGTTGTTCTCGAAATACATGACCGCCACGGAGGGGAACGTTCCGGGGGCCGGCGGCCGGGCCGGTTTCCGGGTGACGACGAGAAACAGGCCGAGGGGGGCCAGGAGAAGGGCGGCCTCCCCGAGGGGGAGAACCAAGCGGGCGGCC
>JAAZPG010000482.1 GCA_012797375.1 Acidobacteriota bacterium | reverse complement strand
GTCGACGGCCGCGTCGGCGAAAACGACGCGGCCGTATTCCCGAAGAAGGGAAGCGTCCTCGATGTTGAGCTGGTATGTCCAGTAGGCGTCAACCGATCCGCCGGCGGCGGGGATGACGGTCCTCTCTGGCGGGCGGTTTCCCGTCAACCGCTCGACGAGGGCCGGGCCGAGTCCGTCATCTCCCCGGCCGGGATTGCCGATCCCGATAAGAAGCGTCTTCACCGCGCCTTGCGGTCGATCAGGTTTCCGCCCGTGTCGTAAAGCTCGACGGCCAGGGGCATCCGGCCGAGCGCGTGGGTGGCGCAGGACAGACAGGGATCATAGGCCCGGATCGCGATCTCAACCCGGTTGAGCATGCCCTCGGTGATATCCCTTTTCCCGCTGAGGACGTTCATGGCCCCCCAGTGGACGGCCCGGTTCATGGGCTCGTTGTTGTTGGTCGTCGAGACGATCAGGTTGGCCATGGAGATTTGATCGTTTTCGTCCACCCGGTAGTGGTGGAACAGCGTCCCCCGGGGGGCTTCCACGAGGCCCACTCCCTCGCCCCGTTTCCTGCCTTTGCGGACGAGTTCGGTTTTCTGCAGGTCCGGGTCGAGGAGGAGCTCCCGGATGACTTCGCCGCTGTGGAGAAGCTCGATCAGCCGGGCCCAATGCATATGGAGGGACATGTTGTTGGGCTTGCCGCCGGTATACGCCCGGAAGGCCTCGAACTGCTTCTGGGCCCGCGGCGTCGGGATGAAGTCGCAGACGTTGAGCCGGGCTAGGGGCCCGACCCGGTACCAGCCTTCAGCCTTGCCGAGGGATTTCAGGTAGGGGAACTTCATGTAGGACCAGGTCCGGACTTCCTCGGCGATATATTTCAGGTAGTCCCGGTAGTCGACGTCGTCGAGGATTCGTTTTCCCCCGGCGTCCACGGCCCGCATCGCCCCATGGTAGAAATCGAGGGCGCCGTCCCGGCCGACGAGGCCGAGGTGATTCGAAGGAAAGGCGGCGAAGCCGTCCATGAGGGCCCGGTTTTTGGCGTGGTAGTCCTTGAGGAACTCGACGGCCTCCTCGGCCCAATCGATCATCGTCTCGATGGCGGGGGCGCCGGCTCCTTGGAGAAGGGCGTCCCGCTCCTCGATGGACAGGTTCTTGTTGATTCCGCCGGGAACGGCCCCGGTTCCGTGGATTTTCTTTCCGGCCGTGGCCAGGATGACTTCCTGGCCGAACTTCCGAAGCAGCACGGCCCGGGTGGCCAGCTCCTTATTCGTCAGAGCGATGCCGATGACGTTGCGGACGGCCGGATCGGCGTCGGCTCCAAAGAGCAGGTCGGGCGCGGCCAGGTGGAAAAAGTGAAGCGCGTGGGACTGGAACATCTGTCCGTAATGCATGAGCCGCCGCATCTTTTCGGCCGTGGGCGAGAGACCGTCGGCCTCCACGCCGATGACCTGGTCCATCGCCTTGGCCGCGGCCAAGTGATGGCTGACGGGGCAGATGCCGCAGAGCCGCTGGACGAGGACCGGCGCTTCCCAGTACGGCCGGCCCTGGACGAAGCGCTCGAAGCCGCGGAACTCGACGATGTGAAGCCGGCTCGAAGCGACGTTGTTCCGGTCGTCGAGGCGGATCGTGACCTTGCCGTGGCCTTCGACTCGGGTGACGGGTTCGATGACGATTTTGCGCGCCATGGTGTTCCTCTCAGTCGAACTTGACGAGGTTGTAGCTCAGATCGAGCGGCTTGCCCTCGAGCAGCGAGGTCAGGGCCTTCCAGATCAAGTCGGCCGAAGGGGGGCAGCCCGGAAGGAAGGCGTCGATCTTCACGATTTCATGAAGGGGAAGGACTTTGTCCAGGATGATCGGGAGGTCTTCGTCGCCGGGCATGATTTTCGGCTCGGACGGATCGATCGTCGGCGAGTGGAAATAGGCTTCCTCCAGGCATTCGCGGACCGGGATGGCGTTCCGCATCGCCGGAAGACCGCCCATGATGGCGCATTCCCCGAGAGAAATCAGGACCTGGCAGTGCTTTCGGAACTCGCGGAGCACTTCGACGTTTTCGCTGTTGCAGCATCCGCCCTCGATGATCCCGATGTCCACGGGTTTGGTGAATGTCTTGATGTCGTCGATGGGGGATTTGTTGAACTCGACGAGGTCGATGAGAGTGAGAATCCGCTCGTCGATGTCCAAAAAAGACATGTGGCAGCCGAAGCATCCGGCCAGCGAGGCCGTGGCGACGACGGGTTTGCTCATGGAATTCTCCTCAGCCGCGGGCTTTTTCGACGTCGCTGCCGATTGGTTCCTTGTCGTACTTCCGCCGGCCGATGGGGACGGCGAAGCCGACTTCCTTCTTCAGGATGGAGCCGACCGGGCACCGGTCCATGGCCTGCCGGGCTTGTTTGTCCGTCAAAGCGGAGGCCAGGACTTGGTCCACGGAGATTTTTTTGTCGCGGGAACGACGCAGTGTCCCAAAGACGGCCTTGTTGTCCCGGGTCCGGACGCCGCGGACGCAGCGAAGGCATTTGATGCAGCGGTTATGCTCGAGAAGGATCTTTTTCCCGGCGGGTTCGACGCGGCGGGCCGGGAACTGGAAAGGAAACCGGGGGACGAGCATCAAAAAGCGGTACGCCAGGGCTTGAAGCTCGCAGTTGCCGCTTTTTTCGCAGGTCGGGCACATGTGGTTGCCCTCGACGAAGAGCATCTCGATCAGGGCCTTCCGCATGTCCTGGAGGTCCGGGACGTCGTTTTCGACAGCCATCCCGTCCGTCACCGGCTGGGTGCAGGCGGCCATGTAGCGGCCGCCGACGCGGACGGTGCAGACGCGGCAGGCGCCGGCCGGCTTAAATCCCTCCCAGCGGCAGAGGGCCGGGATGTAGATCCCGTTGTCTTTAGCCGCCTGAAGAATGGTCTGGCCGGGCGCCGCCGAGCATTTCTTGCCGTCGACGGTGAATGAAATCCGAGCTTTGGGCTTACTCATGGGATTGCTCCGTGTCCGAAGCGGCGAAAACCTGGCCGGTGACGGCCGACGCTTCCTTGACGGCTTCGGCCAGATCGAATTCGGGCAGGAAGTCGCGGCCCCGCTCGACTTTGGATTCGTACATCTCCCGGAAGTTCTGGATGGTGGTCAGGATCGGGTTGGGCGAGGTCTGTCCGAGGCCGCACCGGCTCATGGCTTTGATGATCCGGCCCCAGGATTCGATTTCGATGATATCCGCCGGGGTTCCCTTGCCCGACATGATCTTTTCGAGCTTGCGCAGGAGGAGAGGGTTGCCCGCCCGACACGGGACGCACCAGCCGCAGGACTCCTCGACGAAGAACTCCATGAAATTGCGGATGACTTCGAAAAGATCCCGGCCTGGCCCGATGACGATGATCGACCCTCCCGTGGCCAAATCCTCGAAGGCGATCGCCCGTTCCAGTTGTCCCCGGGAGATGCAAGCGCCCGAAGGACCGCCGATCTGAACAGCCTGGGCGTCGGGGCCTCCGGCCATTTCGAGAAGCCGGCGAACGGTCAGGCCGAACGGCACTTCATAGACGCCGGGCTTCTTGCAGTCGCCCGACACGCTCAGAACCTTGGTTCCGGCCGAACGGGGCGTTCCCATCGCCTTGAACCAGTCCGCTCCCTTCTCGATGATGCGGGCGGCCGCGCACAGCGTTTCCACGTTGTTGACCGTGGTCGGCTGGAACAGGAAGCCGGATTGGACGGGGAAGGGAGGCCGGTCGCGCGGTTCGCCCCGTTCGCCTTGGGCGGATTGGAGGAGAGCTGATTCCTCGCCGCAGACATAGGCTCCGGCCCCGAGCTTGATCTCGATGTCGAAGGAGAAGCCCGCCTTGCCGGCGATCCTTTTCCCCAGGAGATTTTTCTTGCGGAGCCCGGCCAGGAGGCTTTCAAGATACGGCGCGAGGTAGGCGTATTCGCCCCGGAGGTAGAGGAGGCCTTTCCGGGCCCCGACCGCGTAGCCGGCCACGGTCATGCCCTCGAACAAGAGATGGGGGCGCTCGGTCAGGATGACCCGGTCCTTGAATGTCCCGGGTTCGCCTTCGTCGGCGTTGCAGACGACGTAGTGATTCTCTCCCTTTTCCCGCCGGCAGAACTCCCATTTCAATCCCGTCGGGAATCCCGCCCCCCCGCGGCCCAGCAGGTTGGCTTTCTTGACTTCGGCGATGACGCCCTCGGGCGTGATTTTCACCGCTTTCTTGACGGCCGCGCCGGACCGGAAGGAAGCGAGGATGACCGGGCCTTCCTTGCGGATGTTGTTTTTGACCATCGCCCGGACGAGCTTGGCGGCGTTGGCCCCATCCCCCGTCGCGGCGATCATCGCCCGGACGTTCATGCCCGCGTTCATCCCTTCGACGATCAGCTTCACCTTGGCCGGCGTCAATTTCGTGAACACAACGCCGTTGATGAGAGCCGCGGGCTCCTGATCATTCATCCCGATGCAGGAGGTCCGGTAAAGCCCGATCCGGCCGTCGGGCGTTGTTTCACCGAACCGGCATCCGGCCGCTTTTTCAAAAGCCGAGGCGACAGCCGCCCGGCCCTTCATGACCGAGACGATGTTGTCGTTGAGATAAACGGCGTAGGTCCCGGCGGGACGGGCGGAAAAGAAATGATAGAACGTGGCCGCCCCTTCGACCTCCACCGTGGAGAGCCCCAGGCCGGCGGCGATTTCGGCCGCGGCTTCGGGCGAAATATGCCCGTTTTTAGCCTGAACTTCCCGGAGGATGTCGATCAAGCGGGTCCGGTCCCGGCGGTGACGGGCGAGAATGGAAGCGAGGGATCCTTCTGCCGGCATGAGAACCTCTCCTGCGAAAGGATTCTTAAAACAGGAAGCTTTTTTATAACACAATCATCCGCCGGGCTCAATCGGCGTTTTTGTTTTGAAGGGGGCTTGCCTTTTCTTCGTCAAATGGGCTAGAATTCGAAGTAGTGTTCTTATTATATCGTCCGACAGGAGGAGGAGGAATGAAGAAGAACGGCTTAATCATCCTGGTGATTTGCCTGGCTGTCATCGCGGCTCAAAGCTGCAAATCCCATCCGGAAGAAGCCTTGTTGAAGAGTTACTTCAGCGCCAGCTCCATGAACGATGTCGCGACGATGTCGTCGATGGCGTTCGATCCGATGAAAATCGACGCCGTCAGCTGGAAGATCGTCCAGGTCAGCGAGGAAAAAGTCACTCCGGCCGCGCTGGCGGAGATGAATCAGAAAGAGCTCGACCTGAAAAAGCAGTTCGAGGCCAGTTCGGGGCCCGCCCTTGACGCCCAAGACGCGCTGAATATGGCGAAAGACGAGTACACGGCCGCCCGGACGCCCGCCGCCCGGGCCGCTGCCAAGAAAAAACAAGAAGCGGCCCAGCTCAAATACGATGAGGCGTACAAGGCCAACCGGGATTTGGTGAAAGCGTACAACGATGCCAAGGAAGCGGCCGCGCGGGAAGAAGAGAAAATGGCCTTCTCGCTCGGGATCAAGGATTTGGTCAACATCCGCGAGCTGAAAGGCGATGTCGCGTCCAAGGATATCCAGGTGGAAGTCCAAACAAAGGACGGCCAGACCAAGAACCTCAAGATCCACATGGAAAAATACACGATGAAGGATGAGGCGGCCGGCTTGGCTCATCGCGGGCGCTGGGTCCTCACGAAGTTCGAGAACCTCTGAGTTAAAGCCTCTTTGTAACGAGCTCCATCCCCCTGTTCCGTCGGGGACAGGGGGATTTCCGTTTCCAGAGCGGATTTTCTTGACTCTCCCGGGGGATTCGGCTATAAATATGCGTCTCTTCGGCGGGCCGATAGCTCAGCTGGTAGAGCACCGCCCTTTTAAGGCGGGTGTCGCGGGTTCGAATCCCGCTCGGCTCATAATGCTTTGCGCCCCTGTCGTCTAGAGGCCCAGGACACCGCCCTTTCACGGCAGCAACACGGGTTCGAATCCCGTCGGGGGCGTATTCCTGTTAAAAAAATCTCAAAGGAAGCCTCTCGCCAGGCCCGGCCGTCCCGGCGGTTCTTCCCCTTCCTCGCCGCTCGACCGTGTTTTCCGCGCCGGTTAAGACTCCTCCGGCGGCGGAGGATTTTTCTGTCCGGCCCGATCTTCCGTCCGCCCTCGCTTCCAGAGGGCATAGACGGCGACGGCGGGTATCTGGTAAACGGCGAAAATCACCGGGGCGAGGACGATCCAGAACGCGTTCATCCGGGGAAGAATGAGGAAGAGGAACCCGATGATTCCGGCCAGGGACAGCCCTGCGGCCGTGACGATCAAGAAAACGGACACGCCCTTGCGCATTTATTCAAAGACGAACTTCTTTTCCAGGAAGAGGCGAAGACAATGGTCGACGACCTCCCGGTCGTACTGGACGCCGCGGCCGCGCTGTATTTCTTCTAGCGCCTTTTCGATGCCCGGGGCCGGCCGGTAGGGGCGGTGCGAGGACATGGCCTCGACGACGTCGGCGACGCTGATGATCCGGGCTTCGAGCAGAATCGCTTCTGCCTTGAGGCGGTTCGGGTAGCCCGATCCGTCCAGCCGTTCGTGATGCTGGTATATGATCTGGGAGATCGGCCAGGGGAATTCGATGTTCTTGAGGATGTCGTACCCGACCTGAGGGTGGGTGCGGATGATCGACATCTCGATGTCGCTCAGCCGGCCGGGCTTGCTTAAAATTTCGGCCGGAACGTAGATCTTTCCGATGTCATGGATGTCGCCGGCCATGCGGACGCCCTCGATCCGGGCGGGATCCAGTCCCATTTCCTCGGCGATCGCGCAGGACAGCTTGCTGACCCGGCGCTGGTGGCCGGCCGTGTACGGGTCGCGCATTTCGATGGTCAGGCCGATCGCCTGGATGGTTCCGGCCAGGGCTTTTTGATGGCGGAGATAGCTTTGCCGGAGCTCGTCCTCGGCTTTCTTCCGGCTCCGGATATCCCGGAAGATGTAAACGGAGCCGAAGACATCCTTTTTCTCCCCAAAAATGGGGGAGACCGATTGTTCGATCGGGATGGAGATTCCGTCCCGCATGGTCAGCACCCCCTCGCCGGCCGCCGTCTCCGGGGCGTCCGAAGCCGGATCCGGGGCGATGGGGATCTGGATGAAGCCGTCCAACGACCGTTGAAGAACCTCCGCCTGGCTCCATCCCGTGAGTCTTTCGGCTACTCCGTTCATGAACGTGACGCGGCCGTCCGCGTCGGTCACGATCACCCCGTCCCCGATGGATCGAAGGATCGTCGTGAGCCACTGCTCGCGCTCGCGCAGCTTCTTTTCCATCTGGGCCTTGTAAAAGGCCATTTCGATCGTCGTCTGAAGCTCCCGTTCGTCGAACGGCTTGAGGATGTATCCGAACGGCTCGGTCACCTTGGCCCGCTGCAGCGTCGCTTCGTCGGCGAACGCCGTGAGATAGACGACCGGGATGGACAGCGTTTCCCAGATGCGGTGGGCGGCTTCGATGCCGTCGATCCGCCCTTTCAGGACGATATCCATGAGAATGATATCGGGGCGCGTTTTTTCGGCGATGAGGATCGCGTCCTCGCCGGTGGATACAACCGCCGGAACGGAGTAGCCGAGACCCCGCACCATGTTGACGATGTCTTTGGCGACGAGGCTTTCGTCTTCGACGACGGCGATCTGGAGATTTTTCATGGACTCACGCCGGCGTTGATTTTCAGGTTTTCGGCCAGATTCGCCAAGGATTTTTGGAGCAGGGTTTCAGGATCCTGTCCGGTCCGGTCGGTCATCGCCAGGCCGTAGAAAACGAGGACCGGCACGGCCCGGCCCTCGTGGTCGACCGGATCATCGAAAACGCCCAGGATCCGGCGGGCGGCGATCCGCGACTGCTCCTCGGTTTCCAAGTCGGGGAGAAGAATGATGAATTCTCCGCTTTCCATCCGGGCCAGCGTGTCGCTCTTGCGGAGAATGCGCGTGAGCCGTTCCGTCACCTCGGGGACGATGTCGTGCAGGCCGGGCGCCGGGGCTCCGGCGGAGCCGCCGGCCGGGAGGACAACAAAGGACAGGATGGCGATTCTTTTATGGTGGCGGTCGCCGAGGTAAATCGCTTTGCTTAAATGGTCCAGGAAGAGAAACTTGTTCGGCAGGCCGGACAGACGGTCGTGGATGGCCCAGAAAGCGGCCTGGCGCTCTTTTTCATACTTGTAAAAAGCCAGCTCGATGACCGTTTTGAGCTCGCGGAATTCGAACGGCTTGAGCAGGTATCCCAAGGGATCGGAGCTCTTGGCCCGGGCGAGGGTTAGATCATCGGCGTGGGCCGTCAGGTAGATGAAGGGGATCGACCATTCCTCCTTGATGATATTGGCGGCCTGGATGCCGTCGATCGGTCCCTTGAGCCGGATATCCAGGAGGATGAGGTCGGGAGCGCGGTTGCGGATCACGGCGAGGGCGTCTTCCGCCGTCGATACGATCGCCGCGACTTCGTAACCCAGCTCGATCAGCATGTTGCTGATATCGTGGGCGACGAGAAATTCGTCTTCGACGATGAGGATTCTGGCTTTGGCCACGACTCTCCTCCCCGCAGGATTTTATACCATCCCCGGGGGGGGATGTCAAAAGAACGCCCCCGACGTCCCTTTCCGGCGCCGCCGGCTTTTCCTGGAGACCGGGCGTTTTCCCCGACTTTTTGCCCGGCAGCCGCCGTTTCCGGGTCTTGGAGCCCCCCTCCTCGGTCCGGCATGAATGATGTGCGGGGGGGAGGATGGGCGGTGCAGGATTCGAACCCGCGGCCACCGGCGTGTAAGACCGATGCTCTACCGGCTGAGCTAACCGCCCGTTCCGTCCGTTGATTATACATCATTTTCCTCCTCTCCCGGGGCGGGCCGATGAACCCGGCAAGCGTGTTTCGGACGATCAGGCCTCCTCAAATTCAATTGAAGACGGCATTTTTCCACCCTTTGCGGGAGAGACCTCTCGAGACGGGGATATGCCTGGCCGCTCCCGGTCAGGCGGGGCTGTCCGCGCCGTATTTTGCCGGACGCCGCGTTCCGAGGGAAGTCTTTTCCCCGGACAAGAAAAGCCGTTTGACATAAACGCAAGCCCATGTTAAAGTTATGCTCCTTTTTGCGGATTTTTGACTTCAATTCGAGGAAAACTACCATGTTTGCAGTCATTAAAACCGGCGGGAAACAGTATGTCGTCAAGGAAGGCGATGAGCTGCATGTCGAAAAGCTCGCCACGGGCGCCGGAGGATCCGTTCTTTTCGAAGAAGTCCTCCTGATCGATGACGGGGAAAACACCCTTGTCGGAGCGCCGGTTGTCGGGAAGGCGGTCGTGAAGGCGGATGTCCTGGAGACGCTCCGGGATGATAAAGTGATTGTTTTTAAAAAGAAACGCCGTAAACAATACCGTCGGACCCGGGGGCATCGTCAATTCCTGGCCAAGATTCGGATTGCCCGGATTTACCCCGATCGGACGGTTGTTCCGGCCGAAGAGCTGGCTGTCGTCGCGGCCCCGATCGTTGTCTCCGAGTCCGTCGAGCCCAAGGCCAAGCCCAAAACCAAGGCGAAAGCTGAAAAGCCGGCGCCCAAGACGGCCGAGGGAAAACCGGCCGCCGTGAAGCCGGCGGCCAAGAAGCCCGCGGCCGATAAGGCCGCCAAGCCCGCGAAACCCAAGAAAACCGCCGAGACCGGTAAACCGAAATCCCGCGCCAAGAAAGCGGAGAAGTAAAGGAGACGATCCATGGCCACAAAACGAGGAAGCGGAGTCGGGCGGAACGGCCGGGACAGCGCGGGCCGGCGGCTCGGCGTGAAAAAATACGGCGGCGAGATGGTCAAGGCGGGATCGATCCTGGTCCGGCAGCGCGGGACTCCGTTCAAGCCCGGCCCCAACGTGGGCCGCGGGCAGGACGACACCCTTTACGCCAAGATTTCCGGCGTGGTCCGGTTTTCCGATAAGGGCGAGAGGGGCAAAATTGTCTCGGTCCACCCCGTTTAACGTTCATCGGCTCTATCTCGATTCCTCGTTTTCCGTGAGGCGGGGGATGTCTTTTCTCTAAACCGTTCATGTTCATCGACCAGGTCAAGGTTTATTTGAAAGCCGGCCGGGGAGGCGACGGCGCGGTCAGCTTCCGGCGCGAGAAGGGCGTCCCGAAGGGAGGCCCCGATGGCGGTCACGGCGGTCACGGCGGCCATGTTCTTTTGGTGGCGGAAAAAAATCTGGCGACCCTGGCGTATTACCGATTCCATCCGGTCAACCGGGCGAAGAACGGCGAACCTGGAGCGCGGGCCCGCAAACAGGGGAAGCGGGGGGCGAACCTCGAGCTTCGTGTTCCCGTCGGAACCGTCGTCAAGGACGCCGTGACGGGAAGGATCCTGTGCGACCTGATTGAACCCGGCCAGGGATATATCGCCGCCAAGGGAGGCAAGGGCGGGCGCGGCAACACTTCCTTCGCCACATCCACCCATCAGGCCCCGCGGGAGCACGAGCCCGGCCGTCCGGGCGAGGAGCGGGAGTTGCTCCTCGAGCTCAAGATGATCGCCGACGTGGGGCTGATCGGATTCCCCAATGTCGGGAAATCCACCCTGATTTCGAAAATCTCCGCGGCCCGCCCGGTCATCGCCGACTATCCCTTCACGACGCTGATTCCGAATCTCGGGGTCGTGGATGTCCGAACCGGACGGAGCTTCATCGTCGCCGACATCCCCGGCTTGATCGAAGGGGCCCATCGCGGCCAAGGGCTGGGCATTCAGTTTCTCAAGCACGTCGAGCGCACCCGGATTCTCGTCCACTTGATCGATGTTTCGCCCTATTCCGGCCGCGATCCGATCGAGGATTATTGGATCGTCCGGAAGGAAATCGCGGCCTTTGACCCGGCCCTGGCCGCCCGGCCGCAGTACATCGCGGCCAACAAGATCGACCTGCTCCGCGAGGAAGACGCCGGCCGCCTGGCGGCGGTCAAGAAACTCGCCGCAGCCGAAAAATGCCGGTTCTTCGCCGTCTCGGCGATGAAGAAAGAGGGGCTGGACCGGCTTGTCCGAGCCCTGGACGAAGGG
>JAAZPG010000481.1 GCA_012797375.1 Acidobacteriota bacterium | reverse complement strand
CCGAGATGACCGGCTCCGGGAAACGGATCGCCTCGAGGATGACGGGCCGGTTCTTGGCGCAAAACGTATCGCCCGTGGAGACGGGCTTCATCGTCCCCATGGCCGCGATGTCGCCGGTGAAGAGCTCCTTGACCTCCCGGCGCTTGTTGGAGTGCATCTCCAGGAACTTGCCGGGGCGCTCCTCGTCGTCCTTGTTGGAGTTGTAAAAGGCCGTCCCGGCCTTGGCTTTTCCGGAATAAACCCGGAAATAGGCCAGGGCGCCGAGGAAGGGATCGTTCTGAAGCTTGAAGACGAGGGCCGAAAACGGCTCGTCGTCGGAGGGGCGGCGGATTTCGCGGTGGTGGGTTTTTGGGTGGAAACCCTCGACGGGCGGGATGTCGGCCGGCGAGGGGAGGTAATCCACGATGGCGTTCAATAGGGGTTGAACGCCCTTGTTCCGGAACGAGGCTCCGTAGAGAACCGGCACGCATCGGCCGGCGAGGGTGGCCCGGCGGAGGGCGGCCTTGATGTCGGCCGGCGGGATTTCGGCGCCGGAGAGATAGACCTCGAGGAGCTGTTCGTCCGCCTCGGCCAGGGCCTCGATCATCTCGACCCGCCGGGCGCGGAACTCGGCCTCCTCGGCCTCTCCGATCGTCCGTTTTTCAAATTCCGTTCCGGTCACTTGCCTACCCCAGTCATATACTTGCATTTCCACCAGGTCGGCGACCCCCTGAAAGGAGTCCTCCCGTCCCAACGGCACCTGAATGGGGAGGGGATAAGCGCCGAGCCGTGAGCGTATCATCGCCACGGCGTGCTCCGGATCCGCCCCGACGCGGTCCATCTTATTGATGAACGCGATCCGGGGCACCCGGTACTTATCCGCCTGCCGCCAGACAGTTTCGGATTGGGGCTCGACTCCACCGACTCCACAAAGGATCACCACCGCTCCGTCCAGGACGCGCAGAGACCTCTCGACTTCCGCCGTGAAGTCAACGTGTCCGGGCGTATCGATGATGTTGATCCGGTGGTGGTTCCAGTAACAGGTGGTGGCGGCAGAGGTGATCGTTATGCCACGTTCCTGCTCTTGAGCCATCCAATCCATGACGGCCGTTCCCTCGTCCACTTCCCCGATCTTGTACGTGATCCCGGTCGTGAAGAGGATCCGTTCCGTCGTGGTCGTCTTTCCCGCGTCGATATGGGCCAAGATCCCGATATTGCGGGTGTCGGCGAGCGGCGTTGTCCGCGTCATTCGCCATCCTCGCTTTTTCCGGGCATCCGGCTTCTCCGAACCGCAGAATTTCGACCATGTATCGGATCACCAACGATAATGGGCAAAGGCCCTATTGGCTTCGGCCATTTTGTGCGTGTCCTCGCGTTTCTTGACCGCGCCGCCCTTGTTTCCCAAGGCGTCGAGGATCTCCGACGCGAGCTTGTCCTTCATCGTCTTTCCGCCGCGCTCCTCGGCGTATTTAACGATCCAGCGGGCGCCGACCGAAAGCGAGCGGTTCAACTCGACCTCGACCGGGACCTGGTATGTCGCCCCGCCGACGCGGCGCGATTTCGTTTCGACCATCGGACGAACGTTGTCCATGGCCTTTTCAAACATCTTCAGGGGGTCTTCCTTGGTTTTCTCCTGGACGATGTCCATCGCCCCGTAGACGATGTTTTCAGCCGTGCTCCGCTTCCCCTTCTGCATCACCGTCGTGATGAACTTGGTGATGAGGGTGGAGCCGTACTTTTGATCCCCCAGGGGTTTGCGCTTCTTGATGATTCCGCGGCGTGGCATGGCGATTTCTCCCCGTTACGAACCGGCCCGCTTTTCCTTGGGACGCTTGGCCCCGTACTTCGAGCGGGACTGGAACCGGTTGGCCGTGCCCTCGGAATCGAGGGTCCCGCGGATGATATGGTAGCGGACGCCGGGAAGGTCCTTGACCCGGCCGCCGCGGATCAAAACGATGGAGTGCTCTTGGAGATTGTGTCCGATCCCGGGGATATAACCCGTCACCTCGATGTTGTTGGACAGCCGGACACGGGCCACCTTGCGGAGGGCCGAGTTGGGCTTCTTGGGCGTCGTGGTGAAGACCCGGGTGCAGACGCCGCGCTTCTGAGGGCAGCGTTCAAGAGCGGGCGACTTGCTCTTCGTGCCTTTCATCGAGCGTCCTTTTCGAATCAGCTGACTCACCGTCGGCAAGAGAGTACTCCTTACTTAAAAAATTCGGTTCTCGTTATATTGGAAATCCGAGCGGACCGATACTCGAAACGAGTAGACGGAGTCTAACAAATTCCGCCCTCCCTTGTCAAGGAAAATCCGGGATTCCGGAGACGATTGTTCAGGTTTCCGGAACCGGCGCTTCTTCCAGGGGGGCCTCCGCCTCGAGAGGCTTTTCATCCTCCGCCAGCTCCACATCGCGATAGTACTTGTAGCCCGTCCCGGCGGGGATCAAGCGGCCCATGATGATGTTTTCCTTCAGGCTCCGGAGGCGGTCGGTCTTTCCGTAGATCGACGCCTCGGTCAGGACCCGGGTCGTCTCCTGGAAGGAAGCGGCGGCGATGAAGCTGTCCGTGCTCAGGGCGCTCTTGGTGATGCCAAGCAGGAGAGGCCGGGCCTTGGCCGGCTTTCCTCCCCGTTCGATCACCTTCTGGTT
>JAAZPG010000480.1 GCA_012797375.1 Acidobacteriota bacterium | reverse complement strand
GCCGGGGACCACGGTCGTTTTCCACGGCCGGCGGCGCTCCGACGCCCCTTCGTTCCCGAAGAGGACGAGCCCTTTCGACCGGGCGATCGCGTCCTTGCCGTCCAGGAATTTCCGCAGCAAATCCATCCTCAAGGCTTCGCCCGTCAGGCCGTCCGCGCCGGAAACGGCCGCCAGCTGAAAGTCCACGTCCGGATCCAGGGAATCCTGATGCTCCTTGATCACTTTCTCGAGGGGCGGAGTTTCGTGATTAAAGATGGTCTGATAGCGCCAATGGAACATCTCCCGGCGCCCGGGGAGGATCGGGACGCCGCGCTCGCCGGCCAGGATTTCCAGGGCGGCCAGGACGAACAGGCCGGCGTTCCGCATGATGTCCGGCTTGATGTGGGCGATGACGTCGCCGACGCGGTTCGTCTTGAAATGAGGGCCGTCCGTGTCGAGATAGAACGCCGGCACGCCATTGTAAAGGAAATAGGTATGATCCGAGCCGCCCGGGCCGCCCCGGGTGAAAATCATGTTGTCCCGGATCTCTTGGGGAAGGCGGGCTTTCAGGATCTCATAGATCTCCGGGGCGTAATAAGCGCCGGACGCCTCGACCTTCCCGGTTCCGTGGCCCACCATATCCAGGTTGATGTTGGCCACGGTTTGATCCAGGGGGAAAACGGGATTTTCGGAGTAATGCTTCGAGCCGAAAAGGCCCTCTTCCTCCGCTCCCCAAAGAGCGAAGAGGATCGTCCGCTTGGGCTTGAAGCGGTTGAGCTTCATCACCCGGGCGGCTTCCATGACCACGGCCGTCCCCGACGCGTTGTCATCGGCGCCGTTGAGGATGTCGCCGGTCATGTCCACGCCGAGATGATCCATGTGGGCGCCGATGACGACGATTTCGTTCTTGAGCTTCGGATCCGTCCCGGAGATCTTCGCCAGGACGTTCTGGGTCGGCGCCTTTTCATTGAAATCAACCTGGATGTTGATCAGGGACTGGACCGCCAGGTCGTACGATTGCGGCTTTCCGGTTTCTTCAATCTGCCGAAAAAAGTGGCGGGGGTCGCCCCTCTGCCATTTGAAAATGAAATCCACGATCTTGCGTTCCACGGAAAGGATGACGAATCCGGGATCATAGATCTCTTTGTCCAGGCCGCCCCGGAAGTAGTTCCCGAGAGGCTGAGTATCGCTCCGGAAAAGCAGCACGCCCCGCGCCCCGCGGCTTCGGGCGGCCTTGATACGGTTCTCCAGCTTCGCTTCTTCCCGGAGAGCGTCGCGCAGCCGGACGGGGGTATCCGTCGAAAAGAGGACGAGCTTGTCCTTGACGTCGACGGCCGCGTATTCGTCGAAATCCTTGTCCGGCGCGGAAATCCCGTATCCGGCGAAAACGACGTCCGCCCCGAACAGGCCCGATCCAGAGTAGCGGGATTGGATCCAATCTTCTCCGTAGACGAAGTCGCGCGTCCGGTTGTGGGCGACGATCCCGAGGGACGCGCCCCGTTGGACATCATAAGACTCGAACGTAAAATCCTGGAAATAGCCGTTGTTCGGCCCGGCCGGCTCGAGTCCCCAGGACTTGAGCTTGGCGGCGATGTATTCGGCCGCGCGGAGTCCGCTCGGCTCGCCGCTTTTCCGGCCGAGCATCGTGTCGGCGGCGAGATCCTTCAAGTAGCCGAAGGCCGCTTGATGATCAAACTCGATTTTTTTATTCTGGGGCGATGCCGGAAAGACGGAAAGAAAAACGCTCAAGGCCAGGACGATCGCGGATCGCTTGAACATGATCACCTCTCGGTCGATTCGTTCCGCTTAAAATACTCCATTCATCGGCCCATGGCAAACCAACGCCGGGGATCCGTGATCGTAAATAACCGCCGCCCCCTCCAAACCGATGGACGCTTCCGCCTTCCGCGAGACGGCGGAAAGGATTTCGTTTCCCGGCTTCCTGTTCCGATTCTTCGCTCATCGGGATTTCGCTCCGGGGAAGATTTTCCGCCTCCGTTCATGAGGATTTTCGGCGGATTGTCCAAAAACCGGGCGGTCCCTGAACTATTGACACCTGCATAAGTAATGTCCTATTTTAAACGCAAAAAAAGGGGCGTGTGCTTCAGGAATGAGCGGAGCAGAGATTGTTTCCTTTGAAGGGCTAGGCCGTGTCGCCGAACCGAGTTCGTCAAGAGCTCGTCTTCGAAGATCGCCTCGTTCGCCATCGAATTGGTTTTCAGGTAACACCAGACGTTCTCGGTGGGATTCAACTCCGGCGCATAGGCCGGCAGAAACTCCAAGCGCCAGTCCTTTTTGAGAGCAATGTAGCGCTGAACACACCGAGCCCGATGCGGCATGAACCGATCCCAAAGCAGCGAAAGGGGACATTCAAAATGCCGGCTCAAATCCTTCAAGAACGAAAGGACCTTGCCGGCGTTGATGTTTTCCTGAGGATGAAGCCGGAAAAACAGCTGGACGCGGTCCCGGGCGGGAGAGACGGCCAGGGCCGCGATGACCGAAACCTTCCGATAACTGTTTGTTCGATGTCGGAACAATGGCGGCTGACCGCGAGGCGCCCATGTCCTCCGCACCAAAGGCATCATCAGAAAGCCGCTCTCGTCGATGAAAACGAGAGAAGCCCCTACGCGAGCGGAGTTTTTTTTACCCGAGGCCAATCGATCTTGACCCAGGTCTGGATGGCTGCCTCATCCCGCTCAACGGCACGGCGTTGCGGCTTCTGGGGGCTCCAGCCCAGAGCGTGCAAAATTCGTCCGATATGGTCGACATGATAACGGACGCCGAAGGCTTTTTCGATGACCTGAACGACTCGGGGGCAGGTCCACAGGTCTGTCACAAAGCCCGATCGGCCGGCCCCTCGAAGCAGGATCGCCTCCAGCTTCCGCTTTTTCTGCCAATCGAGCCGCGGAGGGCGGCCGGGGAGTGGCTTGGAACGAATGGCTTCAGGCCCGTCCTTCAAGATACTCGCCTTCCAGCGTCGGACGCTACGGCGGTCGACACCGATTTTACGAGCAATCTCCACAGGCTGAAGCCCTTGTCCCAAATAATCCAAGGCCCGGTGTCGTCTCGCTTCCAGGAACTCTGCGCTTCCGGATGGTCTCATCGCTTCCCTCCAGATCAGAGTATAGGACATTTAATATACAGGAGTCAATAGTTCAGTCCCTTGACGCTTTCCCGCCGCCGGGCCTATGATAAGAAATCAAAGAGCGCGGCCGATTCCTAATACCGGCGGACCCGCTCAAGCCGCATTTCCACAAGGAGGATTTCAATGCGCGGATTCACTCTCGTTCTGACCGGATGCCTTTTTCTTGCCGGCCTCGCCGTTCCCCCCGTCCCGGCGGCGGACGACGCGCTTCCTCGGCTTGTCGGGATCTGGAAAGGGATCGAACGGGACATGCACTGGGAGGAATCGGGCTTCACAATGAACGATGAATCGCCCGTCAAAGCCGTTTTTGAAATCAAGGAACAGAAAGGCCGCGTCTTCACGGGCGTCCGGACTTGGACCAACCGCCAGGGGACGTTTTCCGAGCCCTTCTCCGGCGTGATCGCCGCGGACACGAAGCGGCTGTATATGGTCGACCATGAGGACGGGTACCTTTTCGCCGACATCGCCGGCGCGAATGAAATCCACTTTTATTACCTGGAAAGCGGCGCCTCGGCGAAAATCATCTATACCAAAACCGTGCGCGACGAATAATCCCCGGCGGCTGAGGCGGCCGCGGAGGCCTAGAGCAGCGTTTGGATCAGGACGTCGGGCGTTCCGGATGTCTGCGATCCGGTGGCCATGTCCTTGAGCAGGAACTCGCCCCGGGCCAGCTCGTCCTCGCCGATGATTAAAACCCAGGAGGCGCCGAGCTTGTTGGCCCGGCCGAACTGGCTTTTGAATCCGCGGCCGGCGAATTCGAGAAGCGTTTCGACGCCCTCGGCCCGGAACCGGCGGGCCAGCTCGACCGCCTTCGTTTTGGCCGCGTCCCCGGCGTGGACGATATAAACGAACCGG
>JAAZPG010000479.1 GCA_012797375.1 Acidobacteriota bacterium | reverse complement strand
GGCCGCGGCCCCCCGGGTGACCCTCCTTCCGCTTGATCTCCGCGACGCGGCCGCCGTTTCGGCCGCCGTGGCCGCCTGCCGGCCCGACCGGATTTTCCACTTGGCCGCCATCTCCCAGGTCCGGGCTTCCTGGGACCAGCGGCGGGAAACGATCGAGACGAACCTGATGGGGACGTTCCACCTCCTCGAGGCGGCCCGGCTTCGGGCTCCGGAAGCCCGACTCCTGATCATCAGCTCCTCGGATGTCTACGGAAACCAGCCGTCCCGGAGGATGCCGCTTCGGGAAACATTTCCGTTGAACGCGGCCAGCCCGTACGGTTTCACGAAGCTGAGCGCCGAAGCCCTGGCCGCGCTTTACGCCCGGGCGGAAAAAACGGCCGTCGTCATCGCCCGGCCGTTCACCCATACCGGCCCGGGGCAGAGCCCGGATTTCGTCTGCTCGGACTGGGCTCGTCAAATCGCCGTCATCGAAGCGGCGGCGACGGGGAAAAAGAGCGGCCGCGGACCCTCGAGGGTCCTCAAGGTCGGAAATACCTCCGTCCGGCGCGACTACAGCGACGTGCGGGACGTCGTCCGGGCTTACACCCTGCTCATCGAGAAAGGACGGCCCGGCGAAGCGTACAACATTTGTTCAGGCAAAGCCCGTCCCCTGCGGGAGATCCTCAAGATGCTGCTTCGGGATTCCCGGGAGAAGATCGTCGTGGAGGTCGACCCGGCCCGGGTCCGCAGGTCCGATATCCCGCTTCTTTCCGGAAGCCACGCCAAGATCACCCGGGAGACCGGGTGGCGCCCCCGCATCCCCCTGGAAACAACGCTCTCCGATCTTCTCAACGACTGGAGAGCCAAGATGATCCGTTGACCGAACGGAACTTCCGCTTCGACGGGCTTTAATGGTCTTCGACGGCGGCTAAGAGCTCCTCGGGGGCGCAGGTCGCCGTGCCGATCTTGCCGACGACGACGCCGGCCGCGGCGTTGGCCATGACCGCCGCTTCCCGGATCGACAACCCGCCGAGCATGGCCAGGGCGGCCGTGGCGATGACCGTATCCCCGGCCCCGGTCACATCGAACACTTCGCGGGCGATCGTCGGGATGTGGACGGGCTTCTTTCCCCGCTCGAAAATCGACATTCCCTGCTCGCTCCGCTTCAGGATCAGGTAAAGGCAGGAAATCATCTCCATGATTTCCCGGCCGGCCTGTTCGACCTCCTCGTCCGTTCGGCAGGAATGGCGGACGACCCGCTCGGCCTCATGATGGTTGGGGGTGATGAGCGTCACCGGCGAAAAGAGGGAGAAATTCTCGACCTTGGGATCGACGAAAACGGGGATGCGGGCTTCCGTCGCGTGGGCCAGCACCCGGGTCATCATCTGCCGGGTGACGATTCCCTTGCAGTAGTCGGAGATGATGATCCCGGCGTATTTTTCCTTTTTGATGAGCCGGACGATCCGGTCCTCCATCCCCACGGGAATGGCCTGCTTTTTTTCCTGGTCCACCCGGACGACCTGCTGGTGCTGGGCGATGATCCGGGTTTTGACCGTCGTCGGCCGTTCAGGGTCGAGAAAGATCCCCCGTCCGTCCGGAACGTGTTTCTTGATCCACTGCCCCTCCTCGTCGTCCCCGACGACGCCGACCAGCAGGGGGGCCGCTTTCAGGGCTTCCAGGTTGTGGGCGACGTTGCCCGCCCCGCCCAGGGCGGTGGTGCTTCTCTGGACTTCAACGACCGGCACGGGCGCCTCCGGGGATATGCGGGAAACGCTGCCCCAAATGTATTTGTCGAGCATCAGGTCGCCGAGGACGAGCACCCGGCGGTTGCGGAACCCGAGAACGGCCCGGCGGGCCTTGGGAAGGGACAGAGAAATCGTGGTCATGGGACTTCCTTTCGAACAATGATGGGATTGCTGCAAATCCAGGGAACGCCGCGAGGGAGCGGCGTCCGGGCCCGAAGATGCACTTCGACCCGGTAGGCGCCCGGTTCCCGGGCGTTGAAGACGAGCTCCGGCCCGGTTCCGGCGGCGACCGGCTCTCCCCGCCGCAGGAGGCGGATTTCATGGGCGAAGGGAAAAGGGGCGCGGACGTGGAGAGTCGCGGGAGCCGTCGGCCCGCCCTCGGCCCAGAACCGGAAGCCCGCCGGATCGGCGGCGGCGTCGACGGCGTTGTAAAACCGGCCGCGGCGGAGGGAGTCAAGCACGGCCCGGGACGCCGCGGCATCGTCGGCGGGGATGAGGGAATCAAGCTGGATGTGGAGGTTGAGAACGCCGAAGGCCGTCTCGTGGAGAACACGGTGCGTATCGAGGC
>JAAZPG010000478.1 GCA_012797375.1 Acidobacteriota bacterium | reverse complement strand
CCTTGATCTGGCCGCGGTCGGCCATCTTGCTGAGGATCGCGGCGTCGGTGGTCGGGACCATTTTTGGATTCACTTTTTCCACGGCGCAGATGATCGCGGCCTTGGGCCGGTCGATCCCGAGCTTCCGGGCGACCGCCAGGCAATAATTCAGGATCTGGACTTTCGCTTCCAGGTCGGGATAAGGGATGACGGCCGCATCGGCGCAGACGATGAGCTTCCGTCGCGACGGCACCTGGATGACGCTGACATGGGACAGAAGCTTGCCCGGGGCGAGAAGCCCTTTTTCCTTGTCGATGATGGCCTTGATGTAAAGGGAGGAGTCGATCAGCCCTTTCATCAGGAAATCGGATTCACCGGCCTTGATCCGGGCGACGGCCCGGGCCAAGGCTTTCCCCGGATCCGGCTCGTCGACGATCTCGAACGAGGCCGGGTCGATCTTGTTGTCCCGGGCGACGCTTTCGATTTTCGACCGGTTGCCGGTCAGGACGGCCTGGACCAGGCCTTCGGCGACGGCCCGGCCGACGGCCTCGATCGTATGAGGATCCTCGCCGCAGGCGACGGCCAGCCGCCGCGGTGTCCGGCCTTTGACGTGTTTGACGATTTGAGCGAGCGATGTGATCATCGTGAGTTCCTCCGTGCGGACGTTTCAGTTGTATGTTTTCGCCGGCTCCTCGCCTCTCAGGATCCGTCCTCCGGCCGAGGCCAAGGCGGCCATCTCGTTTTCGCCGGGGTAGATGAAAACGGGGCCGAGGAAGGAAATGTGCGATTGGATCAGCTCGACGAGCTTGGCGCTGTGCATGAGGCCGCCGGTCAGAACGATGCCGTCGACCTTGCCCTTGAGGACGGCGGCCGCGCCGCCGATCTGCTTGGCCGTGGTATTGGCCATGGCTTCGAAGACCAGGGCGGCCGAGGCGTCGCCCTCCTCGATTCTTTTTTCCACGGCGCGGAGGTCGTTGGTCCCCAAGTGGGCGACCATTCCGCCCTTGCCGGCGATCTTTTTCTTGATTTCGTCAAGGGTGAACCGGCCGGAAAAGCAGAGAGCGGCCAGGTCGGCGGCCGGAATCGTTCCGGCCCGCTCCGGGGCGATCGGCCCCTCGCCGTTAAGGGCGTTGTTGACGTCGATGACCCGGCCGTGGTCGTGAACTCCGATCGAGATCCCGCCGCCGAGATGGCCGACGATCAGGTTGAGGTCTTCATACGGCCGGCCCAGAGCCTCGGCCGCCAGCCGGGCCGAATACTTATGATTGAGGGCGTGGAAGATGCTCCGGCGCTTGATTTCGGAAAATCCGGTCAGGCGGGCCCAGCCGGCGAGCTCGTCGACAACGACCGGATCGACGATATAAGCGGGAAGGCCCAGCGGCCGGGCGATCTCATCGGCTAGGAGCCCGCCCAGGTTGCTGGCGTGCTCCCCTTGGATCCCGGCCGCAAGATCCTCGATCAACCGGACGTTGACCTCGTAGGTCCCGCTCGGAATCGGCTTGAGCAGCCCCCCGCGGCCGATGACCGCGGCGAAGCTCTTGGGATCGATCCCGCGGCCGGCCAAGGTTTTCAGGATGATTTCCTTGCGAAAGTCCTTTTGGTCGACCATCCGCTTATACCGGCCCACCTGTTCCGCCGAGTGGGCGATGTTTTCGGAGAAGATTTCCCGG
>JAAZPG010000477.1 GCA_012797375.1 Acidobacteriota bacterium | reverse complement strand
GGCCGCGGCCGAGCTGTCCAACGTCGCCCTCGAGGAGGAGATGAAGCGCTCCTACCTCGATTACGCCATGAGCGTCATCATCGGCCGGGCCATCCCCGACATCAAGGACGGGCTCAAGCCCGTCCACCGGCGCGTCCTTTACGCGATGTACGAAACGGGCACGGTTTACAATAAGCCTCACAAGAAATCGGCCCGGATCGTCGGCGACGTCATCGGAAAATATCATCCTCACGGCGACCAGGCCGTCTACGACACCCTCGTCCGGATGGCCCAGGATTTCTCGCTCCGGGCCCTGCTCGTCGACGGCCAGGGCAACTTCGGCTCGATCGACGGCGATCCGCCGGCGGCCATGCGCTACACCGAGGTCCGGATGACCAAGCTGGCCGGCGAGATGCTGGCCGACATCGAGAAGGACACGGTCAACTTCATCCCCAACTACGATGAAAGCCTGACCATGCCCGAGGTCCTGCCGACCAAGTTCCCCAACCTCCTGGTCAACGGAAGCTCGGGAATCGCCGTCGGCATGGCCACCAACATCCCGCCCCATAACCTGGGCGAGATCTCCAACGGCATCGTCCACCTCCTGGATCATCCCGATGCCTCGCTCGAAGACATCATGAAGCTTGTCCCCGGGCCGGATTTCCCCACCGGCGGATACGTCTTCAACCAGCAGGGCATCCGGGACGCCTACGCCTCCGGGCGGGGCACCATCCAAGTCCGGGCCAAGACGACGATCGAGCGGGGCGACAAGGGCGAACGGGAGCGGATCGTCATCACCGAGATCCCCTACACGGTCAACAAGGCCCGGCTCATCGAGAACATCGCCGACCTTGTCAACGCGAAAAAAATCGAGGGCATCGCCGACCTCCGGGACGAATCCGACCGGGAAGGCATCCGGATCGTCGTCGAGGTCAAGCGGGGCGAGCTTCCCGAGGTCGTCCTGAACAACCTCTACAAGCACACGTCGCTCCAGACGTCGTTCGGGATCATCATGCTGGCCATCGTCGACAAGCAGCCGAAGATCCTCGGCCTGATCGACATGATGAAGTATTTCATCGGCCACCGGCAGGATATCGTCCGGCGGCGGACCCGGTTCGACCTGAAGAAGGCCGAGCACCGGGCTCACATCCTGGAAGGCCTGACGATCGCCCTCGATCATCTCGACGCGATCATCAAACTCATCCGGTCGGCCCCGACCGTGGACGCGGCCCGGGCCGGGCTGATGGAAAAGTTCAAGCTGTCCCAGATCCAGGCCCAGGCCATTCTCGAGATCCAGCTCCAGCGCTTGACCCACCTCGAGCGGGAGAAGATCGTCCAGGAATACACCGAGGTCAAGGCCCTGATCGTCAAGCTCAAGAAAATCCTCTCCTCGGACAAGCTCGTGACCGAGATCATCGCCGGGGAGATGAAGGAGATCAAGGAGACCTACGCCGACGCCCGCCGGACCGAGCTGCGGGACGAGGTTGTGACCGATATCCGGGCCGAGGACCTGATCAAGGAGGAGGATGTCGTCGTCATGACGACCCAGTCGGGCTACATCAAGCGGACCTCCCTCTCCTCCTACCGGTTCCAGATGCGCGGGGGGAAGGGGCGCAAGGGAATCAGCATGAAGGCCGAGGACGTCGTCGATGACGTTTTCGTCTGCTCGACCCACTCCTACCTCCTGGTCTTCACGAACATCGGCCGGATGTACTGGCTCAAGGCCCTCGAAATCCCCGATGTCGGCGTGGCCGGGCGCGGCAAAGCCATCGCCAACCTCCTCGAGTTCCAGTCCAACGAGCGGGCGACCTCGGTCGTGTCGATCAAGGATTTTTCCGAGGACCACTACGTGGTCATGCTGGCCACCGACGGCCAGATCAAGAAGACCCGGCTGAGCGAGTTCAAGAACATCCGCCGCGGCGGGATCATCGCCATGAATCTCCGGCCGAAGAAGGAGCTCATGTGGACCCGGCTGCCGGACGGCAAGCGGGACCTCGTGCTCGCGACCCGGCTGGGCAAGGCCACCCGGTTCAAGGAGAAGGACATCCGGCCGATGGGCCGGACCGCCGCCGGCGTCCGGGCGATGACCCTGGCCAAGAAGGACGAGATCATCGGCTTCGTGGCCGTCGGCGACGAGGACAAGTACATTTTCACGGCCAGCGAGAAAGGCTACGGCAAGAGAACGGAGGCCGCCTCCTACCGCATCCAGCACCGCGGCGGCAAGGGGCTCATCAACCTCAAGATCACGCCCAAGATCGGCAAGGCCATCGCCGTCCTGGGCGTCGCGGAAGACGACCTCCTGGTCGTCACCGTCTCGGGCAAGGTCATCCGGATCAAAACCGAGCAGATCCGCTCGACCGGCCGGGCCACCCAGGGCGTCCGCCTGATCAATCTTGAGGAAAACGACGCCGTCTGCGCCGTGGCCAAGGCCCGCGAAACAGATTGAATCCTCCGGCGGCGGGGGGATTTCCCGGCGCCGAGACGTCCCTCCCCCGCGGACCGGATTTTGACTTTTTCCTCCATTCGGAGTTATAAAAACCGCATCATCGGAGACGCTCCTCCGGGCGGAAGATCGTCCCCGGATCAGAGGAAGGAGAACGCTTGGCGCCGACCGGGCGGAAAGGATTCTCGTTTCTGGCGACCCTGCCCTCCGGGTCGAAAACACCGTTCCGCGCCGTTTCGGGCGTTGTCCTCGTCGGCCGCCGCCTTCCGCCGGGGCCGGATCACTGGAGCCTGGAGGACGAGATGGTCTCCGCCCGGCACGCCCGTCTCACCCTGGATGACGGCGGCGTCTGGATCGAGGATCTTCAAAGCGCCAACGGAACCTGGGTCGACGGGAAGCGGATC
>JAAZPG010000476.1 GCA_012797375.1 Acidobacteriota bacterium | reverse complement strand
CGATGACGAGTCCGCCTTGGACGACCGGGGGCAGCGCCGAAAGCTGGGCCTCGCGGCTTAACTCGGCCAGGCGGTGCTCGAGACGGACTTGGAGATCATCCGCTCTCCGACGGGCCTCCTGTGAATTGAGCCGTGCACCCGCCTTGCCGGCTTGCTCCTGAAGCTTGAGCTGCTCGGCCCGGTTATCCCAGTAGGAAATCTCCTTGATCAGACGATCCTTCACCGCGGCGCGGGTTTTCTCGATCCAGGCAAGGCGCCGGCCTCGCACCTCGGCCATGTGTTCGGGAACCACCTGGGCGATGGCATACTCCTGCGCCTTTTGTTCCAGATCTCGCGAGATCCAGGCGCACTCGGGATGAGCTAGCAATTCGCCGGCGCTTGGTTCGCTATCGGCGAGAGGCCGGTAATCCAAGTAGGGCGCATACTGTGGATGGAAAATCCCCCCCTCGGCGTCCATCTCGACATAGAGCATGCGCCGCGAGATCGTTCGGCGCTCTCCCGACGGGAGAAAGCTCGCATCCCGGATGGCGTGTTCAAGAGTGAAAAGAACGCGCGGCTTCATGCCCGGGTCGCGTTCATCGACCAGCACCGTGCCGCGTTTGAGGAGATCGCGGTGACGCTCAAGCGTCAGGTCAAGCGCGGCATCGAGCAGCGGATGACCCGGGCAGACGAAAGCCGCCAACGGCTGGCCCGGGGGAGCGATCAGTTCCTTCTCGAAAGCGACGCGCTCGTATCTCGCCAGCACGGGATCGCCCGTCCCGATTTGACGATCGCGATTACGCACAAGCGCCGGCACGTGAGTAATCTCGTAACGGCGCGGCTCGCGCTGGCGGACGGTTCCTCCCAGCCGTTTGAAAGCTTCGAGAAAGAACGATTCGATATAATGCGGCTGGAGGCGGCGGGCCTCGGCACGTTCCATGTCTTCTCGGATGCCGGCGACGCGGCTCGAATCCATCGCGTCATGGGCCAAAGCGCGTTCTTCGATGAGGCCTTCAAGGTGCGGACGGTCCACTCCGTTTTCGATGGCGCGCGTGAGGCGGGCGCGGACCTCGGGCTCATCCCCGTAGCGGATCGCCTCGATTAAAAGATCACGAAGCGGCCGGCCCTCGAATTGGAGCTTGCCGAGCACATCAAACACCTGTCCGCCCAACGCCCGGCGCGCCTCTTCGAGCTTCTCCAGGAGCCGCCGGTAGACATCCCCCTCGCGCGTCTCTTCAGCCACAAGATTCCATAAATGGCACACTTCGGTTTGGCCGATGCGATGAATGCGGCCGAAACGCTGTTCGAGCCGGTTGGGATTCCACGGCAGGTCGTAGTTTACCATCAGGTGGGCTCGCTGCAAGTTGATCCCTTCCCCGGCTGCGTCGGTTGCGAGCAGCACTTGAACCTCCGGGTCGTGGAGGAATTTTTCCTGGGCCTTGCGCCGCTCCTCGCGTCCCATGCCGCCGTGTATCAAGACGATCGACTGCGGCCGGCCGAGAAGCGAGCCGATCCGATGCACAAGGTACATGAGCGTATCGCGGTGTTCGGTGAAGAGAACCAACTTCTGGCGCGGTGAAGGGATGGGTTTCGGGATCGTGCCGGCGCCGTATGGCGCCGGCGGATCGTCGATCCGTCGACCCAATCCCGCCGGGGTGAAGATCTCGCCAAGCAGATTCGAAAGCTCCCGCCACTTGGTATCCTGTCCACTGCGGCGCACATCGGCCGCGAGGGCTTCGAGCCGGCCGAGAGTAATGATCTCCGCCTTCAATTCGGCGACCGTCGCGGCCGCCGTGGCCTGGTCGAGGATCTCTTCCTCGGCGGCCTCAATCTCATTCTCGGGGGCTTCCTCGAGATCTTCGACGTCATCGGAGTCCAGCACGGGCTCCGTCAGAGCCGGTTCGGGCGCCGCGGCTCCGCGTTGAAGAAGCTCCAACTCCCGCAGCCGTTTCTCCAGCCGCTCGCGTCTCCGGCGCAGCGACTGATAGATCGCTTCCGGCGATGAGGCCAATCGCCGCTGCAAAACGGTGAGAGCGAATCCCACCGTCCCTGCTCGTTTGTCGTTCTGGAGTGCTTCGGCTCGATTAAACTCCTCACGCACATACTCTGTCACTTCCTTATAGAGCCGGGCTTCGGCCTTGGAGAGCTTATACGGAACGGTATAGGCGATGCGCTCGGGAAAAAGAGGCGTCCCGTCAAACTTCAAGAGGTGTTCCTTCACCATGCGGCGCATCAAATCGGATACATCAACCTGATGGACGCCGTCGCGGAACTTGCCCTCGAACCGGTCTCCGTCAAGCAGCGCCAGGAAGAGCTGGAAGTCCTCCTCCTTGCCGTTGTGCGGCGTCGCGGTCATCAGGAGGAAGTGGCGCGTAAGACCGGAGAGGATCTGCCCCAGCCGGTAGCGCTTCGTATACTTGATCTCTCCTCCAAAAAAGGTCGCCGAAAGCTTGTGGGCCTCGTCGCAGACGATCAGGTCATAGCGGCAGTCGGGGGCACCAAGCTTGTGCTGCACATCTTCATTTCGCGACAGCTTGTCCAGCCGGGCAATCGCAAGATCGTTCTCAAAGAACCAGTTGCCGGTGCGGGCGGCTTCGAGTTTGTCATTGGTAAGGATCTCGAAAGGCAGGTGGAAGCGGCGGTGCATTTCATCCTGCCACTGCTCAGCCAGGCTGCCGGGGCAGACGATGAGACAGCGCTCGAGATCGCCGCGCGCGATTAATTCCTTGATGAAGAGACCCGCCATGATCGTTTTTCCCGCGCCTGGGTCGTCCGCCAGCAGGAAGCGCAGCGGTTGCCGAGGCAACATCGCCTCATAGACGGCGGTGATCTGGTGCGGGAGCGGTTCGACCAGAGACGTGTGCACCGCGAGCACGGGATCGAAGAGATGCGCCAAGCGGATGCGGTGGGCTTCCGAGACGAGGCGAAAGAGCTCTCCATCGCCGTCGAAGCTCCACGGCCGCCCCATCTTAACGATTTCAAGACGCGGTTCGTCGTGCCGGTAAAGGATCTCGTCGGCGACCCGGCCGTCCAGGCCGCGATACACGAGAGTCAAAGCGTCCGATCCGTGCCAGGCTACGCTGACAACGGTAACCGGAGTGTCGGGAAGGATGCCGCGGACAGTCGCGTTCGGTTGAAGATCTTCGAGAGTCAATCGGATTCCCCTAACCGTAATAGAAGCCCACCTTAATTGTCACGGCGGGGCAAATCCTTGACCCGCTCTTAATTAGTTTATCACCTGCATAGTGAGAAATCGAGGGTTTGCCATCCATTCTATAGGTCAGCTCATCGCCTGGTTATCCGGCATCTCAATAACGCTTCGCTATCCTCGCACAGGATGTTTCACTTTTATTCCCTTGAGAGATGACTCCCTATACGACGTGCCAAGATCGCCCATATGTTGCACCGAGAAAACGTCCCTCGACAAAATACCGAGATCGCCTGCTTCATCATTCGCGGCTAAGGCCGGTAAACGGGGCGGTCGAGCTTTTCCGCCTCGCGCTGGGCGATCAGGCGGGCCGCCCGGCGTTTCATGACGGCCGCCGTCCGGACGGTGTTGACATGGGCATCGGTCGTCTCGGCCGGATCCCGGGAGTAGCCTCCGGCCAGCAGAATCACGAGGGGGATTTTCCGCAGAAGAGCCCCCTCCATGATGATCCGGTCGCGGCTCAGCAACCCGGCTTTCGTCACGGCCAGGCCGCCCAGCTGATCGCCGGCCAGCGGATCAGCCCCGGCCAGGTAGAAAACGATGTCCGGCGGGAATTCCTCGTAGATCTTCGGGAAGTGGCGCCGCACCGCTTCCAAATAGGCCCGGTCTCCGTCTCCCGACCACAGCCCGACATCCAGGGTCCCGGTCATTTTTTCCGAAGGGTAGATGTCCATTTGATGGATGGAGAACGTGAAAACGTCCTCCCGCTTTTCGAAGATCGCGGCCGTCCCGTTGCCCTGGTGGACGTCGCAGTCGACGATCATCACCCGGCCGACCCGGCCCTCCCGCTGGAGCTTCTCAACGGCGACCGCCGTGTCGTTGAGAAGGCAGAATCCCTCGCCGTGGTCGGCGAAAGCATGATGGAATCCTCCGCCGAGATGGATGCAAAGCCCGTCGTCGAGCGCCCGCTCGGCCGCCAGAACCGTGCCGCCGACGTTCAACCGGAAAAAGGAGATCAGCTCGGCGGAAAACGGCAATTCCAGCGCCTGGATCTCGTCCTTCGACAGGCTTCCGGTCTGAAGCTTGCGGAGATATTTCAGCGAATGAACGAGCTGAAGATCCTCGAAGGAAGCCGGCTCGGGCTTGAGGAAGTTTTCCCTTCGGGCGCCCAAGGCGGCGAGCCGCTCATGGACCATCCGGTATTTCCTCACCGGGAAGATATGTTTCCCGGTATTCAGCATCCAGTATTCCTCGTGGTACACGAACTTGAAGGGAAAACGGCGGCCGAAAAGAACTTCAAGAAGGCCCATGGCGGAAGGCAAAGCATATCATAGGGGTTCCCCCTGAGAGAAACCCTTTTCTCCCCGCTTTTTCGGATAGGCCATCCCTCTCGACCCGCGGATACAAGGACGGCTTTCGGCGAAATCATGGACGAACACGTCAGCCCCGAGGCACAATCGACTGAAATGACCTGATATTTTTTCTTTGGTACTCCGCTCTTTCTTTTTAACGCCGGCGAGAGCCCCATAGATGTCTGAAATGTGATATAATAAACACTAATTCCGCCTGAATCCGGCGCCAGGGAGATTAAGGAGATAACGTGAGCGATTTTCGCATCGATCGTCACCCCATCCTCACTCCAAGCCCCGCGGAAAAAGTCGCCATGACCTGGAAAGGCCGTCCAATTTCCGCCCGGGCCGGAGAAACCATCGCCGCCGCCCTTTTCGCCAACGGCGAGCGCGTCTTCAGCTACCATCCCAAGGATCGGGCTCCGCAGGGCATTTTTTGCGCCAACGGCCAGTGCGCCCAGTGCCTCGTCCTGGCCGACGGCCTGCCGGTCAAGGCTTGCATGGAGCTGGTCCGTCCCGGCTTGAAGCTCGAACCGGTGGACGGGCTTCCCGT
>JAAZPG010000475.1 GCA_012797375.1 Acidobacteriota bacterium | reverse complement strand
GCGGCGGCTTGCCGGCGGCCGCCGGGCGGCTTCTCGAGAGGAAAAAAAAAGGGGGACGGAAAAAGGTTCCGTCCCCCTTTTTCCTTGCTTTACATAACCGCCGACGGCGGCGGGGGCTCATCGGCCTTTCCGGCGTTCCGGATCGGCACGTAGATCAGGTACCAGGCCATGGCCGCGATGGCCAAGAGGCCGAGCCAGTAGGACGGGGCGCTGAAGAGGCGCGGCACGTCGAACTTAATGGCGTTCTGAAGGAACAGGATTTTCCAGAGGGCCTTGAACAAGCCGGTCAATCCCTCGCCGGCGATCAGCCCGGCGGCGATCAGGATGCCGACGTTCTCCGCCCGGGCCTTCTGGGCGGGATTGAGCCGGCGCTTGGCCACGGCCTTGTCGGCCAGTCCCTTGATCATGCCGCCGACGAAGATGGCGAAGGTCGTTTCCAGCGGGAGGTACATGCCGACGGAAACCAGCATCGGAGATTTGACTTGGAGAAGAATCATGGCGAAGCCCATCAGCATTCCGGCGATGACCAGGGGCCAGGCCATTTCTCCGCCGACGATCCCCTTGGCCAGGGCGGCCATCAAGCCCGCTTGGGGGGCGGCCAGCTCGCGGCTGCCGAACGTGTAGGCGCCGTGGAGCAGCATCATCGGAAAATACATAACGGCCGCGGCCAAGAAGATTCCGATGACGTTTCCGACCTCCATTTTCCATGGCGTTCCGCCGAGGATGTGCCCGACCTTGAGGTCCTGGAGCATTTCGCCGGCCACGGCCGAGGACACGCAAACGACCGCGGCCACGCCCAGGACGGCGGCCACGCCGCTGGCCCCGGCCGCCCCGACGACGACCATGAGGAGGGCGGCGATGATCAAGGTCGAAAGAGTCAGGCCGGAGATGGGATTGTTGGAGGAGCCGATCGTCCCGACGAGGTTCCCCGAGACGGCGGCGAAGAAGAAGCCGGCCACGCCCATGACGACCGCGGCGATCAGGGCCGGGAAAAACGCCCCGGCGAAAACGCGGTAGACGAGAATCATGCAGATGAACGTCAGGGCCAGGCCGCCCAGGACGATCTTGATGTTGAGGTCTTTTTCGAGACGGGAGACGACGTGAGTCTGGCCGGTCGCCTTCTTGACGTCGGAGAACGACCGTTTGACGCCGGCGGACAGGTTCTTCCGCATCTTGAAGAGCGTGTAGCCGGCCCCGACGAGCATCCCTCCGACGGCGATGGGCCGGATGATGAACTTCCATACGTTGGTGACCAGGCCGCCCCAATCCTCGGCGGGAACGACGGCCCCGGCCCCGTAGATCATGTCGATCAGCTGGGGGCCGAGGAAGAACATGAGCACCGGGGCGAACAGGCCCCAGGCCAGGAGGCCGCCGGCGAAGTTGAGGGAGGCCAGCCGCGGGCCGATGATATAGCCCACGCCGAGGTAGGCCGGGAAAATGCCCGGGCCCGAGACGGAGACCATGCCGCCGGCGGTCACCTTGGTCGAGGCTTCCTCCGTTCCGAGACGAACGAAGCTCTGGCCGATCTTGCCGATCTTGAAGAGGAAATCCTTGCTGGAGGCGTAGATGCCGAACATGTCAAGGGCATAGAAGAAGGACCCGGCGCCCATCGCCCGGAAGAGGTGCTTGGCGCTGCTGCTGCCGTGCTGGCCGGCCTTGTGGATCTCGGCCGCGGCCACGGACTCGGGAAAGCCGAGCTCGGGATCGGTGACCATGACCCGGCGGAGGAAAGTGACGAACAGGATTCCGAGAAGGCCGCCGACGAAGAGCAGCGCGGTCGTTTTAATATAAGCGTCGAAGGTGTCGAACTTCAGCCACACGCCGGCGATCAAGAAAGCCGGAATCGTGAAAATGGCCCCGGCGGCGACCGATTCTCCGATGGAACCGACGGTCCGGGCGAAGTTCTCCTCAAGAATGGAACCCTTCATCAGGCGCAGGACGGCCATGCCGATGACGGCCGCGGGGTAGGTGGCGGCGATCGTCATTCCGGCCCGCAGGCCGAGGTAGGCATTGGCCGCTCCCAGGACGACGGTCATCACGAGCCCGATCAAAAGGGCCCGGAGGGTGAATTCCTTCATATCGGTTTTTTCTGGAACGAACGGTTGATGGCTCATGCGGCCTCCTTGGAACGGAAGCCCCATTTATATCGGGAATCATGTTTTCAGTCAAGGGCGGACCTCTTCCTCCCGTTTCCGGGCGTCCGCCGGCGGCGGATCCGCGTTCCATTGCGCCCCGCGGCGAATTGTGTTTAAATAGCGTCTCTCAAAAGAATTAGGATTCACGCAAGGAAGAGTTCGGCATGAGTCTTTATCGCTGGTTCAAGAACAGGCTTTTCTGCGACTTAGCCATCGACTTGGGAACGGCCAACACCCTCGTCTACATGAAGGGCAAGGGGATCATCATCCAGGAACCGTCCATCGTCGTTCTCAACAAGCAGACCGGCAAGGTCGAGGCCGTCGGCCAGCGGGCCAAGGAGATGCTCGGGAAAACCCCGGCCAACATCCTGGCCATCCGGCCGATGCGAGACGGGGTGATCGCCGACTTCGAGATCGCCGAGAAGATGCTGGACTTCTTCATCAAGGAAGCGACCAACAACCGCGGATTCCTTCTCCGGCCGCGCATCGTGATCGGCATTCCCACCGGGATCACCCAAGTCGAGCGCCGGGCGGTCAAGGACGTGGCCATGCGGGCCAAGGCGACCGAGGTCTTCCTTGTCGAGCAGCCGATGTCGGCCGCCGTCGGGGCCGAGCTGCCGATTTCCGAGCCGACGGGGAACATGGTCGTCGACATCGGCGGCGGGACCACGGATATCGCCGTCATTTCCATGGACGGCATCGTCTTTAATCATTCGATCCGGATCGCCGGCAACGAGATGGACGAGGCGATCCTTCAGTATCTCAAGAAGAAATACAACCTCCTGATCGGGGAGCGGTCGGCCGAGCAAGTCAAGATCCAAATCGGATCGGCCTACCCCCTCGACCAGCCCCTGACCATGGAGATCAAGGGCCGCGACCTCCGCGAGGGCATCCCGAAGACGATCGTCATCGATGACCAGGAGATCCGCGAAGCCCTCGAGGAGGTCGTGGGGGCGATCATCAACGCCGTTCGGATCGCCCTGGAAAAAACGCCTCCGGAGTTGTCGGCCGACATCATCGACCGCGGGGTCATCCTGACCGGCGGCGGAGCTCTTCTCAAGAACCTGGACAAGCGCATCCGGGAAGAGACGCAGCTGCCCGTGTTCATCACCGACGATCCGCTGACGGCCGTCGTCCTGGGAGCGGGAAAGATGCTGGACGATATCGACCTGCTCCGCAAGATCGCCATTCCGTAAAACGGCGGCCCGGCCATGCCGCGATTTCTGAAGGAGCGCAAAAACGGACTTGTGCTGGCGGGCCTGATGTTCGCTCAAGCGGTCCTGCTTTCCTTCCAGATCCCCCTCGGCGAGGAGGCCAGCTATATCGAGCGGGCCGCGTTCGCCGTCTTCGCCCCGATCCAGCACGGGATTCGGAGCGCGCTCCGGGGCGGCGGGGATTTCTTGGGACGGTATCTTTACCTGCGCCGCGTGGAGGAAAAAAACCGGAGGTACCGGGACGAATTGTTCCGGCTCCGGCAGGAGAACGCCCTCCTCCGAAACAGCCTCGAACGGCTGGAGGACCGGGCGGCCGCGGACGCGTTTCTCAACCGGCTGGACCGGGCGTTCGTCCTGGCCGACGTCATCGGCGTCGATGCCCTCCAGCCCTTCAAATCGATCGTCATCAACCGGGGGACACGCCATGGAGTGCGGCTCCAGATGCCGGTCGTCGACGCCCGGGGACGTCTGGTCGGACGGATCATCGCCCCGATCGATTCCGGCGAAGCGACCGTCCAGCTCATCACCGACAACCTCAGCGCGGTCAGCGTCCGCGGCCTGGAGCACCCCGTCTCGGGGATCTTGAGCGGGGACCCGGCCTCCGGCCGGGCTTGGATGATTTATGTTCCGGCCTCCGACGAATCCTTGGTCGAAAACGAAGCCCTGGCGACGACCGGGTTCGACCGCGTTTTTCCGCCGGGACTTCCGGCCGGAACGATCGTCTCCATCGGGACGGACGGATCGCTTTTCAAGAAAATCGCCGTCCAGCCGGCCTTCGATTTCCGCGACCTGGAGATCGTCGCTGTCTTGACCGGGCCGTCGGGGGGAAGGGAATGAGAAACTGGATCGACGGCGCGCTCGCGGCGGCGGCCGCCTTTCTCGCCTTTTCCCTGCTCCGGCCTTTGTCCGCCTCCGCCGACCTGGTCGTGGACGTGTTCTCCGTGGCCGTCCTCGTCTTCGGGACGCACAAGGGCGAGGCGCCGGGGGCTGTATTCGGCGCCGCCTGCGGCTTGATCGTCGACGCGTTTTCCCTCGGCGTCTTCGGCCTCGCCGGTTTGAGCCTGACGCTCGGCGGTTTCCTGGCCGGATACGTCTCCCGCAAAATCAACATCCAGCCGTTTTTCCGGATGTTCGCCTTTTTCGCCGTCCTGGCCGCCGGGACGTTCGCCGGCTGGGCCGGGCTTTCGGCCCTGATCGGCCGGAGTCCCCTCCCGTGGTCCGGGGGGC
>JAAZPG010000474.1 GCA_012797375.1 Acidobacteriota bacterium | reverse complement strand
GCCCGGGGCTTGGGCCGTGACCCTGGAAACGTGCGCTTTCCCGAACCTCGGTTTCGAGACGGTCCGCGAGCTCGGACCCGGAGAGATCGTTTTTATAACGCCCGAAGGGGCGGAAACCCGGCAGAAGCCCGGCGGCCTCCTCCAGATCTGCGCTTTTCTCTGGGTGTATTACGGCTTTCCGGCGTCCACATATGAAGGGATCAACGTCGAGGCGGCCCGCAACCGCTGCGGGGAAGCCCTTGCCCGCCGCCACCCGGCCGCCGTCGATTTCGCCGCGGGGATCCCCGACTCGGGCGTCGGCCACGGCATCGGCTACGCGGCCGCGGCCGGCATTCCTTTCAAGCGCCCCTTCGTCAAGTACACGCCGACGTGGGCCCGGAGCTTCATGCCTCAGAACCAGGACGTCCGCGACCTGGTCGCCCGGATGAAGCTGATCCCGATCAAGGAACTCATCCAGGGGAAGAGGTTCCTCTTCTGCGAGGACTCCATCGTCCGGGGAACCCAGCTGAAGGACACCGTCCAGCGCCTTTACGACACGGGGGCCATGGAAATCCACATGCGGCCGGCCTGCCCCCCGCTCATCCACGGCTGCAAATTCCTCAATTTTTCCGTCTCCCGTTCGGAGATGGACCTGGCCGCCCGGCGGGCGATCCGGGAAATCGAGGGAGAGAAGCCGGTGGACCTTTCGCTTTACGCCGACGAGCGGTCGCCCCAATACGAGGCCATGGTGGAGCGCATCCGCCGCCGTCTCAACCTCACCTCCCTGCGGTTTCAACGCCTGGAGGACTTGATTTGGGCGATCGGGCTGCCCAAAGACCGGCTGTGCACCTATTGCTGGGACGGCGTCGAGGTCAAAAGCCCGTCCCTGCCGTTCGCCTGATCCGGGGAAAACGCCGGCTGCGCTTCGGCTTATTCCACGGGTCCGCAGTCAGGGGACGGGAAGATAAATAATCCCTTGAAAATCCGCGGAAGAAGACCGGGGAGGGGAAAAGAGGATGGCTGGGAAGCTAGGATTCGAACCTAGATACCATGATCCAGAGTCATGGGTCCTGCCGTTGGACGACTTCCCAACCGGAAGGGGTTGAATATAGCGGATTTTCCTCCTCTTTTCAAGCCCTTCCGGGCGGCGGGGGGGTTGTGATAATATGCCCTCCGCATCATGATCCGGAAACAGTGGTTCCGCCTCTTTTTCGTCCTCGGCCTGACCGGCGTCCTGCTTTATGTCTTCTTGCGGGGCGTGGACTGGAGCGAGGCCTTCCGATACCTCAAGGAACACGTCCGCTGGGGGATGTTTCTCTTGGTTATTCCCCTCAGCCAGATCCACATCCTCACCCGGGCCTGGCGGTGGAAGATTCTGATGGTCCACGAAAAAAAGGACGTTCGGCTGTACAACTTGGCCGCGGCCAACGCCGTCGGCTTCACCGTCAGCTATCTTTTCCCCGGACGGATCGGAGAGCTGGTCAAGCCCCTTTACCTCGCCCGCCAGGAGAAATGCCGCTCCGGGTTCGCCATCGGGACATGCGTCGTCGAGCGGATCTTCGATGTCTTCACCATGTGCGCCCTCCTGGGCCTTTTTCTTCTTGCCCGGCCCCTGTATATCACGATTTTCAGGATTCAGACCGAATCCATCAAGAATCTAACCGTGCTCGGCCTCATCGGGGCCGGGGCGGCGACGGTGCTCCTGGCCGTTTCCTTGGGATTCATCTTCTTCCGTGACAAGGCCCTCGCCCTGACAGGGGCGGTTCTCCGGGCCCGGATCATTCCGGAGCGCTTCCGGTCGAAGGTCCTCGAGCTCCTGCACGAGTTCATCGACGGGTTGAAATTCTTCCAGTCCCTCAAGACCTTGCTGGCCTATATCGGCCTGTCCTTCGTCGTTTGGCTGGGGATCGTTTTCTTCTACTGGGTCTTTTTTCTGGCCTTCGACATCCGGATCCGTTTCTTTTTTCTCTTCCCTTATGTTTTTCTGACCGGAGTCGGGGCCGCGATCCCGACCCCGGGGATGGTGGGGGGATATCACGCCTTCAGCAAGCAGGGCATGATCGAGCTCTTTGGGATGAACGCAAATGAAGCCGGAGGCCTGACCGTTGTCTTTCACGCGGTCCAATACATCGTCAGCTGCCTGGTTGGATTGATTTTCCTCTGGATCGACGGGCTGACCCTGATTCAGATCAAGCGGCTCGGAAAGGCGAAGACCCCATGAAATGTCCGTTTTGCGGCCACGAGGAAAGCAAGGTCATCGATTCGCGGGAGAGCAAAAAGGGGATTTCCATCCGGCGAAGGCGCGAGTGCATCGCCTGCGGCCGCCGGTTCACGACCTACGAGAAGATCGAGGAAATCCCCTACATGATCGTCAAGAAGGACGGCTCGCGGCAGCTCTTCGACCGGCAGAAGCTGTTGCGCGGCCTCCTCAAGGCTTGTGAAAAACGGCCCATCCCCGTGTCCAAGTTCGAGGAAATCGTCGAGGAGGTCGAGTCCAAACTCCAAGAGCGCCCGGAGAAGGAGATGAAGGCCTCCGAAATCGGCGAGATGGTCATGGCCAGGCTTAAGGACCTGGACAAGGTGGCTTACGTCCGGTTTGCCTCGGTTTATCGCGAATTCCGGGACGTTCTGGAGTTCAAGCAGGAGCTGGAGAGCCTTCTGCGGGAAAAATAGGAAGCCCGCCCCGCCG
>JAAZPG010000052.1 GCA_012797375.1 Acidobacteriota bacterium | reverse complement strand
GGCGCCTGGACCTGGAAATCAAGCGGGACGGCGGCATCTTCGTCCAGAGCTACGAACGCGGCGTTGCCGTGGCCCGCCTCAAGCAGGTCGGCAAGACAAAGAAAACCGGGACCAAGATCACGTTCTGGCCCGATGACGAGATCTTCGATTCGACGGAGTTCAGCTTCGAAATCCTGACCCAGCGCCTCCGGGAGCTGTCCTTCCTCAACCGGGGCATCCGCATCTCGATCACGGACGAGCGGATTTCCAAGAGCCATGAATTCCAGTACAAGGGCGGAATCGTCGAATTCGTTCAGTTCCTCAACCAGAACAAAAACGTCCTCAATCCGCGCCCGATCTTCTTCGAGTCGAAGAAGGACGACGTCATCGTCGAGCTGGCTTTCCAGTACAACTCCGGCTACAGCGAGACGATTTTCTCCTTCGTCAACAACATCAACACCCACGAGGGCGGCACTCACCTGATCGGCTTTAAATCCGCCCTGACCCGCTGTCTCAATTCCTACGCCGAATCGCATAACCTCCTGAAGGACCTCGGGGCCGGCTCGCTCGGCGGCGACGACGCCCGGGAGGGGCTGTGCGCCGTTCTCAGCGTCAAAATGCGCGACCCCCAGTTCGAGGGCCAGACCAAGACCAAGCTGGGCAATTCCGAGGTCAAGGGCATCGTCGAATCGCTGGTCAACGAGCAGTTGGGCGCCTACCTCGAGGAAAATCCGACCAACGCCAAGCGGATCATCCTCAAGGCCGTCGAGGCCGCCCGGGCCAGGGAAGCCGCCCGCAAGGCCCGCGACCTGGCCCGGCGCAAGAGCGTCCTGGAATCCTCGTCCCTCCCCGGCAAGCTGGCCGACTGCCAGGAGCGCGATCCGGCCCTGGCCGAGATCTTCCTGGTCGAGGGGGATTCGGCCGGCGGCTCGGCCAAGCAGGGCCGCGACCGCCGCTTCCAGGCCATTCTTCCCCTGAAGGGCAAGATCCTCAACGTCTGGAAAGCCCGGCAGGACAAGATCTTCAACAACGACGAGATCGGGACGATGATCGCCGCCCTGGGCACGACCCTGGGCGAGGAGGAATCGAGCCTGGAGAAGCTCCGCTACCACAAGGTCATCATCATGACCGACGCGGACGTGGACGGCTCCCACATCCGGACGCTTCTCATGACGTTCTTCTACCGCCACATGAAATCGTTGATCGAGGAAGGCCACCTTTTCATCGCCCAGCCGCCCCTGTATAAGATCGTCCGGGGCAAGGAGGTCACCTACTTGAAAGAGGAGCGGGCGTACGAAAAGTGGATCGTCAAGAAGATCTCCGAGGAATTCAAGATTCGGGTCAAGGGCGCCAAGGAAATTTTCGAGGGCGAGAAATTCCGCAAGCTCTTCCTTCGGATCATGCAGAAGAGGAATTACATCCAGCTCTTGGAGAGAAAATCGTATCCCTTCTTCCTTCTCGAGCGCCTCATTCACGAGGGCGTCAACGGCTTGGAGTTTCTCCAGGACAAGAAGGCGGTCAAGCGCCTCCAATCCCTCCTCCAAAAGGAATACGACCTGGACGTCGAAATGACCCACGACGAGGAATACGACGCCTGGGAGCTGGCCGTGAAATTCGGCGTCAACGGGATGACGGTCGTCTGCAAGGTCAACTGGAACCTGATCGACTCGGCCGAGTACAAGGCCCTTTTCAAGATTTTCCAGGATCTGGCCGATTTCAAGGCGCCGTTCGAGGTCCTGTCCAACGGCGAGTGCATCGTCGTCGAGAACGAGACCAAGCTCCTCGAGTACCTCCATGAGAAGGGGAAAAAAGGCGTCTCCATCCAGCGCTACAAGGGGTTGGGCGAAATGGCCCCCGAACAGCTCTGGTCGACGACGATGAACCCGGAGAACCGGGCTCTCCTCCGCGTCTCGATCACCGACGCCGTGACCGCCGACGAGGTCTTTACGATCCTGATGGGCGATGAAGTCGAACGCCGCCGCAACTTCATCGAGACCAACGCGGCCCACGTCACCAACCTGGACATTTAACCCATGGCTAAAAAAGAAAAAGAAAAAGAAAAAGAAAAAGAGAAAGAGAGAGAAAAAACCAAGCCCAAGATCGCGGCCAAAGGCGGCCGCGGAGGCCGGGGAAAAACCCCGGTTCCGCCGCCTGTCCCGGAGCCGGAGATCCCGGCTTCCGCCGTCCCGGGCGGAGACGCCCCGGCCGAAAAAACGCCGGCCCGGGAAAAAGCTCCGTCCGCCCAACAGCCGCTCTTTCC
>JAAZPG010000473.1 GCA_012797375.1 Acidobacteriota bacterium | reverse complement strand
GAGGTTCAGAAGCCGGGGATGAATCCCGAACAATGTCATCGCCCGGTCCAGAACGCCGACCGCGCCGGCGAAATCCCCGCCCCGCAGCCGCGTCTCGGCGGCCAGGATCCAGATATCATACGCCGTCTCCGCTCCCGCCGCGAGATAGGGATCGAGGATGAAAGCGGCGGCCGCGTATTCGCCGGCCCGATCATAAACCCGGGCAAGGGCCAAGGCGATCTCCGGCCCGGCCGTCCCCCCGGCCGCGGCTTTTTCCAGGAACGGCCGCGCCTCGGCCGCCCGGCCGGCGGCCTCGAGCTGCCGTCCCAGGAGTCCGTCGTAAGCCGGATCGCCGTCGGCCGGCATCAGTTTGGCGTGAATCCACGGCCGGGGGACCGCTTCCAGCGGCGTGACGGCGAAATCCCCGCCCCCGGCGGCCGCTTCCCGCCCGTCGATGAAAAGCCGGACCCGGGCGGCGTAGAAGGCCGGGCTCAAGCCGGAGGCCGGCCTCGATTCAACAATGTCCGAAACGCCGGAAAAGCCGGAAAGATCCCGCTCCCATTCCTCGATTGCAACGTCGTCCCGGGTGATGGAGAACCGAAGGCGGGCCCGGCTTCTGACCGGGCCGTCGAGGCCGAGAACTTGGAAAGCCAGGACCAGGTCGTCCGAACGGGCGAGGGTTCGGCCGGATTGAAAATAAACCTGGGTTGAGCCGAACCGGAACGGCTTGAGATTCGAGGGTTCCACGTCCGACGATCGGGCCCGATAGCCGAGAAGCGGGGCGGTGAGACCGGGTCCCGAGCCGGATTCGGGGACGACCACCGTCCGCTCGAACGCGCAAAATTCCTTGGAAGCCTCATTCCTGAGCAGCAGGGAGACCTTGAAGATTCCCGGGATCAAGGGGAAGAGATCCTGGATCATGAACGGCACGCGGCTCAGCGTGTTTTTCCGCTCTTCGTCCATCCGGACGGAAACGATTTTTTCGAAGGCATAAATGATCCGGCCGTCCTCCAGCGAAACGGCGCCGTTGAGGCGGAGCGTCGCGGCGTATTCCCGGCCGGCGGCGGCGAGGGAAAGACGGGCCGGCTCGATGGCGTAATGGACGAACGCGGTTCCGGAAGGCTCTCGCCGGACGATCATCGTCCCCCGGCTGTCCAAGTAATTGGCGCTGTATTCGACCTCGATGATGTCCTTGTATTCAAGGAACTTGGCCGCGTATTCGTCGTCGATCCGGCCGGCGCCGGAAGCCGCGATTTTTTGGAGAAGAATGTCGGAGGAAGGAGACGGGCGCCCCGGAAAACCGGACGCCTCGCCGGGAATCAGGGAAACGGAAACCGCGGCCAAGCCCGCGTCGAGAGCGGACAAGGCCCGGCGGGCCTTCTCATAATCCCCGGGATCCCCCCGAAAATCGGAGAGGAGGGCCGCCGGTCCGTCCTGGAACGGGCTGTAGATCTTGAAGTCGCCGACGGACCCTTCTTGATAAAAAACCAGATTGAACGACGGCGGCAAGCCGGCCGTTCGCGCGTTCTCCTCGTTCCGGTAGAACCAGACTTCGGCCTCGCGGATTCCGTCCTTGCCGGAATACCGGACGATGGCGTCCGGCTCGCCGAGGAGGACGTACATGCGCCCGCGTCCGGTTTTCCGGCCGGGCCGGGCCGCCGTGCGGCCGAAATGCGCGTCGGCGTAAGCGAGCCGGCGCTCATGCTCCGCCTTGAATTCGTTTTCCGGGGTCGCCGGAACGGGATCGCGGCGCTTCCAGAAGGCGGCGATGAAAAGATCGCGCTCGCGGTCGGAGTCGAGCCGGAGGAAAACGTCCCGCTCGCGGGAGGAAAGGATGCCGTCGACGTCGTCCTCGAGCCATTTCCGGTGGACGGGGGACAGATCTGTTCCAGACGGGCGGGCGGGCCCGGCCGCGCCGAGAAAAAGACAGGCCGCCAGCATCAAGATCGCCGGGCCTACGGCCGCGGAGCGTCGCTTCATGTTTTTCTCGATCCGGCTTTCATTTTACAACAATCACGGGGAGGCTTCACGCCGGCCGTCTCCGAAT
>JAAZPG010000472.1 GCA_012797375.1 Acidobacteriota bacterium | reverse complement strand
GGTCATTTTCTTTCGGGCTCGCCGTCCTCTTCGGAGGATTCCTTGCCCTCGCCGAGCTTGTACAGGTATTTGATGGCGTTTTTATAGACGAGCAGGTTCGGCGCGCCGTTCCGGTTGAGCTTGATGCAGTTGCGGTCGTACCATTCAACGTAGCCCTCGAGGATCTCGCCGTCTTGAAAAACGACGGCCATCGGCGTCTTTTTCCCCATCTGCTTGAGATAGTAGTAGTTCTCGGCGCCGGTGTCCGTCGGCGGGTACATTTTCTTCGGCTGGGACTGCGTCTGGGAAGCATAGGGTCCGCGCGAAGACGCATGGCCTGAGTGGCCGGCGGAAGACGGCCGTCCGTGGTGGGGCACCGGCGTCTCCTGGCCTTTCAGGTTCTCCTTGATTTCATTTAAATGCGGCCGGATCAGGCGTCTGTTCATGAGAAGTCTCCGTATTCCCTGGCGTGGCGTCGGAATATTTCAGAAAATCGTTTGGATTTATTTTATCACAAACCGGCCGAAAGGATCAAACGCCGGCCGCCCCGCCGGCGAAACGCGCGGCCCTCATCATAAAGCAGCTGAATAGCGCCCTTTTTGAACAAGCATCCCTTCTCCTCCGAGCCGGCCGGATTATGACCCCGTAATCCCGCCCCGGTGACATTCTCCTCCAAGGCCGAGCTCCCCCCGCGTCAATAGCGCGGGCGGAGGGCCTCCCGCCAGACTTCGGCCATCAGGCGGTAGCCTTCCCGGACCGGATGGACTTCGGGCAGAAGGTCGGGCCGGCGGAGAAAAACGGCGTGTTGATCGACGACCGCGATCCCTTCGGCCGCGGCGATTTCCCGGATGGCCGGGTTGATCTCCGCCCGGACCCGGCGGGCTGAGGAGGCGTCAAAATTGGGCGGAGTCTCCGGAATATCGGGAATCGTGGCCATCAGGATCAAAGGGATTTTCCCCGACCGGCTCCGGAAGGTTCGGAACACCGCCAGGATTTGCCTCATGTTTTCCTTGAACGCATCCGTCGGCGTGGCGTCATGGTCGATCCGGACATCATTCGTCCCGAGCTGAAGAAGAACGACGTCCGGTTTTTCCTCGATGAGCTTCGGCCTGAACTTGACGAGGAATTTCAGGTATTCGCCCGAGGTGTAGCCGCTCCGGCCGTAATTCAGAACGCGGGCCGCGATCCCGTCCCGGTTCAATTCCCGCCTAAGGAAATCGGGATAGGCCGCCTTCGTGAGACTGTCCCCCGCGCAAAAAACAATGACCCCTCGGCCCGGCGGCGCGCAGCTCATCAAAAGAAGCACAGCCGAGACCAAGATCGCTCCCCGCCCGGCCCTGTCTTTCATGATTTTATCATAACCCGTCGGCCGGTTCCGGACAAGGCCGGCGGCCTCTGCCTCCCCGCCGCATCCGATCCTCACCGAAAGCCGCCTCGAGAGCCGGGAGCACGAGAAGGGTCATCAGCGTCGAAGTCGCCAGACCGCCGACGACGACGACGGCCAGCGGCCGCTGGATTTCCGATCCCGGGCCTTGGGCGAAAAGAAGAGGCAAGAGGCTGCAGATCGTGATCGTCGCCGTCATCAGGACCGGCCGGAGCCGGTTGAGGCATCCCTGGAGAATCGCCTCCCGCGCCGCAAGCCCCTCCTCCCTCCGCTGGGCGACGGCCGAGAGAAGGACGATGCCGTTGAGGACGGCGATGCCGAAGAGGGCGATGAAGCCGACCGAGGCCGGAACGGAGAGATACAGGCCGGACAGATACAGGGACAGAACGCCTCCGATCAGGGCGAACGGCAGATTGAATAAAACGAGCAGGGCCGGACGCAGGGCGTTGAAAGTCAAAAAGAGCAGCAGAAGGATGAGCCCGACGGTGACCGGGAGAATGACGCCCAGCCGGCGCATGGCCCTTTGCTGGTTTTCGAACTGGCCGCCCCACGATAAATAGTAACCCGCAGGAAGAGAGACCGAGCGGGCGACCTCCCGCCGGGCTTCGGCCACGAATCCGCCGAGATCCCGGCCGCTGATGTTGCATTCGATCCCGATCCGCCGCCGGCCCGCTTCGCGGCTGATCTGGGAAGGCCCTTCCGAGCGGACGATCGCCGCCGCCTGGCTGAGGGGGACGATCTCTCCCCGTTCCGTCCGCAAGGGAAGAGCGCCGATCGCCTCGGCCGAGCCGCGCCGTTTCTCCGTATACCGGAGTTGGACATCCACCGCCCGCTCCCCTTCGTAAATCCGGGTGACCGTTCGGCCGCCGACGGCCGTTTCGACGAGCGTCTGGACATCCTCGACCGAAAGTCCGTACCTGGCGATCCTCTCCCGGTCGGGCAGGACGGAAAGATACGGCTGTCCGGCCACGCTTTCCACAACCAGATCTGAAGCCCCCCGCAGTCGTCTCAAAGCGGCCGCGATCTCGCCGGCCTTGGCCGTCAGAGTGTCGAGGTCCTCGCCGAAGAGTTTGATGATGAGCTGGGCCCGGGTGCCGGCGACCAGCTCGTCGATCCGGCAGGCGATCGGCTGGCTGAAGGAAAAGGCCATTCCGGGGATGGTCGATACGGCCTCCCGCATTTTTTCCGTCAGCTCGCCGCGGGAGCGGGCCGAGGTCCATTGACGCCGGGGCTTGAGAATGCCGACATATCCGGTCTTTTCCACGCCCCGGGCTTCCAGGGCGATGCCGGTCTGGCCGGTCTTTCCCACCACGGTCTCGATTTCCGGAAAGGAGATGAGCTTCTCCTCGACCTTCCGATTCATGGCCAGGGATTGGGGAAGCGAGATCCCGGGGGCGAATTGGACATCCATGTCGAACGCCCCTTCGTCCATGATCGGCATGAATTCCGTTCCCAAGCGCGGGATCAGAACGGCCGACGCGGCCAGCAAGCCGAGGGAAACGGCGAAGACCGTTTTCTTGTGATCCAGGCTCCAGCGGAGGAGGGGAAGATAAGCTTTCCGGGCGGCTTCAACCAGGAAGATCCGCTTTTCGCCCTGGGGTTTGAGAAGAAGACGGCAGAACGCCGGGATGACCAAGAGCGACAGGCAAAGAGACGCGCAGAGGGCGATCACATGAGTGAAGGCCAGGGGGGCGAACATCTTTCCTTCGATGCCCTGGAGGGCGAAGATCGGGATGAAGGTCAGGGCGATGATGAGCTCGCCGAAAATGCTCGGCTTGCGGACCTCGAGAACCGCCGAGAGGACCGTCTCGGTCTTGGTCCTTCCGGGTCCGCTTTCAGAAAGATGCCTCTGGACGTTTTCGACCTGGATGATCGTCGCGTCGATGATCATCCCGATGCTGATGGCCAGGCCGCCGAGCGACATCAGGTTGGCCGATAGCCCGCCCAGGCGCATGGCGATGAACGTGAACAGAACCGAGAGCGGCAGGGCCAGGATGACGATGAACGCCCCCCGGAAGCTCCGGAGGAACAGGTACAGGACCAGGAGAACGAAGATTCCCCCGATGATCAAGGCCTCGCTGACGGTGTGGAGGCTGGCTTGGACGATGTCCGAGCGCTTGTAGAAAGGAACGATCTGGAGGCCGGACGGGAGCACCGCGCCGGCGTTGACTTCGGCCACCCGGGCTTCCACCGCCCGAACGACTTCGCGGCCGTTGGCTCCGCGAAGCATCATGACGACCCCGCCGACGGCTTCTCCTCTTCCGTCCTTGACCGCCGCTCCCTGCCGCACGGCCCGGCTCTTTCCCGCGGCCGCCACG
>JAAZPG010000051.1 GCA_012797375.1 Acidobacteriota bacterium | reverse complement strand
TCGAGCGCGCCAACCGCAAGAAGCGCGGCCAGGAAATGGACGAGGAGGCGGCCAAGAAGTTCCAGCAGGGGATGATCGACAAGTACAACCGCGAGGCGCACCCCTTCTACATGGAGGCGCGGCTCTTCAACGACGGCACACTTCCGCTCAAGGACTGCCGTGACGCCCTGGCCCTCGGCTTCGAGGTGGCGATGCTTCAGCCGATCAAAGAATCCAACTTCGGGAACTTCAAGTTCTGAAAAAAGGGGACAGTCCCCTTTTTTCATCCAAGCTCTCTCTTTCAGTGCGCAGAGGAAAAGGCACAGCGCACAAGCACAGACGGCATGGACCGGACGGATCCATGCCGTTTCGTTCTCGATCGATCCGGCGCTTTCTTCGCATAGTGACCGCGGCGTCTCACCCGTTGACACCCGGGTAAAATCTCCCTATTCTCTGCCCTCCCGAAAAACTTCCTGCCGTTAAAATGGATTGCCCATGCCCATTCCCGCGCTGGCCGTCACTCCATCGGGTCACGTCGTTTTCCTCCACGAGGAGGGTGATGGCCCGTCCCTGCCGGACGAAATTGCCCAACGGATCGGGCAGGCCTTCCACGACGGTACCGCCTCCGGTCTTCTTCACCTCGCCACGACGGAGCTTCAGACGTCCCTTCCCTCCGGCTTCGCCTTCTGGCGCGACTTTTCCCGGCGCTGCCTGACGCATCTGTGCCGGGAAGCGGGCGCCGAAGGAAGCGAAGCGGTCCCCGTACCTCCCCCCGACCGGGAAGATCTCCTCGCTCTGGTCGGCGCCTGTCCGTCCATGACAGGACTGGAGTATCTCGCGCCCGGCGTTCTGGAGAAAATATGGGAGGCCCTGATTCATCATATCCGTAGCGAGGCCGGACGTTCCGGAGAGGATGTGGCCGGGTACTTGAAGAGACTCAATCCACTCTGGAACATGGTGGGGCGGGTTACTTTTCATCTGGCGGAAAATCGAAAAGACGATGCCCGGCCCTTCGCCTTTCTTGCGACCTATACGACCCGACTGTCCGGCTCGGCCAGACCCCAGTATCTGCCGCTGGGGAAAGCCTTCACGGATTATTCCACGGCGGGGAACCGCCGGGGGCTTCTGGCGCTTCTGACACCGCTTGCCCGCGCCGCCGAGCAGAGTAACCTGGCCCGGGAGCTCGTGGATTCCGGTGAAATCTTTCATCCCCTGGCCTGGACACCCCGGGAAACCTATCGCTTCCTCCAGGATATCCCGGTGTTCGAATCCTCAGGCGTCATGGTTCGCGTTCCCGACTGGTGGCGCTCCCGGGGCGGCAGGCCCGCCCGCCCTCAAGTGGCGTTGAGGGTCGGGAATCAACGGATCAATGGCTTGGGCAGCGAGTCCCTGCTGGACTTCTCCGTGCAGTTGACCCTGGAGGGGGAGGAACTCACCGACGAGGAGCGGCGACGTATTCTGACCGAGACCTCCGGACTGTTCCTGCTCCGGGGAAAGTGGGTGGAGGTCGACAGGGAAAGATTGTCGGAACTGCTGTCCTTCTGGGAAAAGGCGAAGAAGGCCGAATTCGGCGAGGGGATATCCTTCATGCAGGGGATGCGCCTTCTGGCCGGAGCCGGGATCGGGACGAAGGAGGAGTTTTTCTCCCGGGACACCCACCGGGAATGGATGCGCGTTGACGCAGGGGCGTGGCTGAGACCGGGAAGAAAATAGGGTCAGGTCTTGTCGGGCTGTTGCCCAAAGCCATTTTTCAGTCGTAGAGGGCAAGGGGTGCGCCACGAGTACGTTCGGTTGTCGGACAAGCGAGCAGAGACGATCTTTGACCGGCAAAGCCTTCGAGCAGCTCCCCAAAGCGATTTGCGAGTTCCTGTACGACACCGGGGGCTGCCCCGGAGAGCCGGATGGCGCACGGGACCCCACGTTCTTTGACATACCGCAGCAGCTTCATCAT
>JAAZPG010000471.1 GCA_012797375.1 Acidobacteriota bacterium | reverse complement strand
GTCAGCCGGTCCTGGGGATACAACCGGTCCTTCTGAGCCTGAAAACTCATCGACGGGACGTCCTTGGCGTTGGCCAAGCGGGTCCGGACGCGGAAGGGGCCGTCGCCGATCTTCTTCACCTCGGTCACGTCCAAAGTCACTTCGGGCGTGTGCTTGGCCGAGAAAAGGACGGACATGGCGTTTCGGTGGACGAGGTCGGGCAGCATGAACGGCGCGGACAAGCGGTTGCTCATCTTGACCCATCCGCCGATCTCGATATCGCCGTACGTCGGATGCTTGAACGGGGCCCAGGGCTTGTACATCTCGCCCATGGTCAGATTGTCGCTGTACTTGATCCGCTCCAAGGCCCGGAAATCCCCCCGCAGCATCTGCTCCACTTCCCCGCGGGGAGTCGTTCGTTCGGCTTCCTCCCCGGTCTTGAAGGACTCCGCCGAGGCCTGGAAGACCTCGCCGCAATAGCCGTAGGCGCCGAGGTGGCGGACCAGCCATTCGACCGAGTCGCCGTAGGTGGTGTAGAGATCTTTCCAACTGACCATGTACCGGTAGCCGGGGGTGATCCGCTCGGCCTGCCGGCCGATGTAATCATAGACGGCGACGTCCTGCGGGGGATAGTCGCCGAGCCCCTTGCGGGTCGGCCCGCGCAGGAACATCCCCCCGAAATTATGGAACGACCAGCCCAGGCAGATATTGGTCTTGGTCATCATCCAGCCGGCCAGCGCCCGGAGGCCCCGGCCTTGGAAGGGATATTCCCCGGCGCCGCCCTCGACATAGGACGGGGCCCAGTCGAAGCCCCATTGGCGGTTGGGATCGACGTAGCCTTCGGCGTCCTCGTTGACCCGGCCGTCGCCGTCGTTGTCGATCCCCTCTTCGCCGAGGAGCGTCCATTCGCCCCGTTCCCCCGGCTTGATCCTCACCGTCAGCCGGGGATCCTCCGGATTCGTCTTGTATTGCCCGAAGGGGTCCTTGCGGCGCATTTGGGTGATGTTGCCGTCGTTGTCCAGATCGTCGGGAGGATCCTCGTCGAGGAGGCCGTCCCGGTCATCGTCGATGGGGATGCGCAGGCCCCGGCCGGAGCTCGCGTTGTTGGGATCGGCCAGGAAATGATATCGGCCGTCGACGTTGACCACGGGGACGACGTAAAAGCAATTCTTGTCGACGAGGGCCGTTACCTCCTCGTTTTTCCCGTAGCGTCCCAGGAGGTAGTCGAGAAGGTAGAGGCTGATCTCGCCGCCTTGGATTTCGTTGCCGTGGATGTTGCCGTCGACATAAACGCCCGGCTTGGCCAGGGCCGGACCGGTCTTGGGATTGTTGACCGTCATGGCCCAAATCGGGCGGCCTTCCTCGCTCCGGCCGATCTCCTCCAGCGTCGTCAGGCCCGGATAAGCCTTGTGGAGGGCTTGGAGCGCCTCCCCCACTTCGGCCAACGTGTAGTAATGGTCGAACCGAAGCGGAAGCGCGGCCTCGGCCCGGACGGCCGGGGCCGCCGCGGACACGATCAAGAACGCCAGGAGCGCCGGCGCGATGTTTTTCATTTTCCACCTCCAAGCTCGAGAGTCCGGACGTCTCCCCAGGCGCTGGGAGCGGCGGCCCGGAGCTCGATCTTCACGGGCTTGGGCGACCGCACAATCCCCCGGATCTTCCGCCGGCCGCTGCCGTCGACGGCCGGGACCGCGGTCCGCGGCCGGCCCTCGAT
>JAAZPG010000050.1 GCA_012797375.1 Acidobacteriota bacterium | reverse complement strand
TGCGCAACTCGGTCCTGGCCATCACCCTGTTCTTCGCCGTCGGCTTGGCGTTTCTTTTCCGGCTGATGGTCGTCGAACGCCGGCCGGCGGCCGCGGCAAAATAGGAAAATAGGGAGACACAATACCTATTCACCCTATTTCCCTCCCGTACCCCGAACTCCATTAATTCACGGGGGAGCAGGGAGAAATGAGGTGAATAGGTATTGTGTCTCCTTTTTGGTTTACAGCTCTTTGAGGTAGATGTTCCGAAAGGACGGCGGCGAGTCGCTGTCGTGGTTTTGGAGGCCGATGTACCCCTCCGGGGAGATGTCCCGGACCTTGCCCCCGGGCCCGGCTTCCCAATCCAAAACCTGTTTATCGTTGATCCAGACATTCAGGTGCGAGCCCCGGAACTCCACTCTCATGTGGTTCCACCGGCCCGGCGGCAGCGTCGCGCCGGTCAAGGGCGCTTGGATGTCGTAGGCCGCCCCGGTGTGATGGAGGCCGGTCGAATGGTCGTCGATCTGGATTTCGATCGAATGATAAATGTAGTCGTCGCTGACCGGGACGTTGGGGACGCGGAGGAAAATTCCCGAGTTCGTCGTTTCCGCGGCGCATTTGAATTCCAGGTCGAGGATGAAATCCTTGACCTTTTTTCCGTACCAGAGAAGGCCCATGCCCCCCTGGCCCTTCAGGACGCCGGCTTTCGGATCGACCTCGAAATGCCCCGGGCCGTAATGATTCCAGCCGTGCTTTTCGTAGTCGCCGCCCCAGCCGCGGCGGAAGATCTGCGTGTAGCCGTCGTAATACGTGATGCTCTTCACGTAGTCGATGCTTTTCCGGAAGGCCGGCATCGGGTCGTCCACGTCGGCTTCATTCTCGTATTCCATCGTCAGCCAGCCGTCATAATCCTGAAGCGTCAGCTCGGCCAGGAGGTCGCGGATGGTCCCCGCGCCGGCGCCCCAGGCGACGTCGTCGACGCCCGGACCCGTTCCGAAACCGTTCCGGTCCTTCAGGTGGACGTCGAGAATCCGGCCCTCGAGGAGCTTGAACGCCTCCCGCGGGTCGATCATCCCCCGCATCCAGTGGCCGTTGTCGGCGCAGGAGCCGATGCGGGGATCCTTGCCGTCGACGTGCCGGAAAACCGTTTCGGGCAAGTGGTACTTGGACGGAGCGGGGTGGTTGTGGATGGCGATCTTGATGTCGTATTCGGCGACCAGCTTTTCCAGCAGGGTGAAATCGTCGTCCTCCGGCTCGCAGACGAGGATCCGGATGCCCATCGTCCGGGCGAAGTCGAAGACCTTGCGCATCTCCGCTTCGGTCCGGCCGATGTCGACGACGCCGTAGCCGTAGAGGGTCACGCCGGCGGCCGCCAGGACGTCCTTCGTTTTCGCGATCTGCTCGGGCGTCATGGCCTCGCCGAAGCGCGCCCCGGGGAATTCCGCGGCCAGGGCCTGGCCCGGAAAAGCCTCGAGGCCGCGGACGCCGAGCTCCTTGAGCTTGGCCACGGTTTCGAAGAAGGTGAATTTCCGGAACGTCCAGGCCTCCGAGGCGAAGGGGAAGTTCTTGATGCGGACGGACGCGTAGTCCGTCTCGCCGACCTTCTTTTGGAGCTCGGGGGAGAGGTGCCGGATGTCGGCCGCGCCCGGCGCGACGGCGGCCGCCAGCAGAAGGGCAAGCGGAACGGCGATGTTTTTCATGGATCCTCCCGTTTGATGGACTTCACTTCTTTATCGGATTCCACGTTCCCTTGGCCACGGCCGGGACGAACGTGCCCAGGCCCTTGGGCGGGAAAGGAACGGTCTTGCCCGTTTCGGCGCTCATGTAGGCGGCCATCAGGAGCTCGGCCACGGCCGCGCCGTCGGCGAAATTTTCCTCCGGGCGGACGCCGCGGCGGAACGACTGGACCATGTGGCGGTTCTCGTGCGTGTAGCCGTACTCGGCCGCCTCGTCGGCCACGACCGGCATGAGG
>JAAZPG010000470.1 GCA_012797375.1 Acidobacteriota bacterium | reverse complement strand
TGCTCGGCCAGAACGTCAACCATTACCGCGACCCGGAGTCGGGGACGGATTTCGCCGCCCTCCTCGGGCGGGCGGCCGCCGTCCCCGGGCCGGAATGGATCCGCTTCCTCACCTCGCACCCGAAAAGCTTCCCGCCCGCCTTGGCCCGGACGATGGCCGCCACGCCGAAGATCTGCCGGCAGCTCCACCTGCCGCTTCAATCCGGCTCGGCCTCGGTCCTCGAGCGGATGAAGCGGGGATACACCCGGAAAGACTACCTGGAAACCGCGGCCGCCCTTCGGGCTCTCATGCCCTCCATCCGCCTCAGCGCGGACATCATCGTCGGCTATCCGGGCGAAACCGAAGCCGAATTCAAGGAAACCCTCTCGGCCCTGGCCGAAATCCGCTTCGCCGGCATTTTCTCCTTCTGCTATTCGCCGCGGCCGCGGACGGCCGCGGCCCGCTTGACGGACGACGTCCCGGCTGAAATCAAGAAACGGCGGCTGATGGAGGTTCAAGCCCTTCAGAAAGACATCCAGCTGGCCTTTCATAAAACGCTGATCGGGGGGCGGGAACGTGTTCTCTGCACCGGCCGGAGCAAAAAGGACCCGGCCGTGTTCGCCGGCCGGAACGAGGGAAACCAGGTCGTCAATTTCCGGTCGAACGCCGACGTCGTCGGCCGGTTCGTCGAGGTCGAAATCACGGACGCGGGCCCTTACAGCCTGCGCGGGATCGCCGTCGCCGGATAGCGGAGCGCGGTTAAAAAAACGCCCGCCCCGTCTCCGGAGCGGGCGTCGAATCGTCTTAAAAAACGCCGATCACAGAAGGTGAACCACAACCGTCACGCCGGCCATGACGATCGCGACCATGCTCATGAGCTTGATGAGGATGTTCAGGCTGGGGCCGGACGTGTCCTTGAAGGGATCGCCGACCGTGTCGCCGATGACCGCCGCCTTGTGAGCCGTCGAGCCCTTGCCGCCGTAATGGCCTTCCTCGATGAATTTTTTGGCATTGTCCCAAGCTCCGCCGGAATTGGCCATGAAGACGGCCAGGACGAAGCCGGTGGAAGTCCCGCCGATCAAGAGGCCCATCACTCCGGGGACGCCCAGAAGAAGGCCGGTCACGACCGGCAGGGCGATGGCCAGCAGCGAGGGTAAAAGCATCGCCCGCTGGGCGCCCTTGGTCGAGATGGACACGCATCGGGCGTAGTCGGGCTCGGCCTGGCCGGTCATGATCCCGGCAATCTCCCGGAACTGCCGCCGGACCTCGTCGACCATTCGGGAGGCGGCCCGGCCGACGGCCGTCATGGTCAGGCCGCAGAACATGAAGGCCATCATCGCCCCGAGGAAGATTCCGATCAGGACGATCGGATTCATTAGGTTGACGTTGTAATACCGCATGAAATCCATGAATCCGGCCCGGGCCGTATCGATCGTCGTTCCGTCGGCGAATTCGATGATCGTCCGCCCGATCCGGATCAATCCGACCTTCAGCTCCTCGACATAGGAGGCCAGGAGGGCCAGGGCCGTCAGGGCGGCCGAGCCGATGGCGAATCCCTTGCCCGTGGCCGCGGTGGTGTTGCCCAGCGAGTCGAGGGCATCGGTCCGCTTCCGAACCTCCTCCTCCAAGCCGCTCATCTGGGCATTGCCGCCGGCGTTGTCGGCGATCGGGCCGTACGCGTCCGTCGCCAGGGTGATGCCCAGGGTCGACAGCATCCCGACGGCGGCCATGCCGATGCCGTACAGGCCGTGACTGACGTTGTTCAGGTCGAAATTCGAGGCGAAGAGGAACGCCAGGATCGTCCCGACGACGACGGCCAGGACCGGGATCGTCGTAGACAGCATCCCGACGCCCAAGCCGGCGATGATGACCGTGGCCGGACCGGTCTTGGCGTTCTCGGCGACCGTCCGGGTCGGCTTGTAGGAGGCCGAGGTGAAATATTCGGTAGCCCGGCCGATGACAATCCCCGAGGCCAGGCCGACGATCATGGCCAGCCAGACGCCCAGGGGAAGGCCGAGCAGCCTGATGACCGCGAACGAGACGATGACGATGCCGATCGAGCTGCCGTTGACGCCGCGGCCGAGGGCCCCCAGGAGCTGTTTCTGGGAAGCGCCTTCCTTCGTCCGGACGAGGAAAATGCCCAGGATCGAAAGGAGCGTCCCGACGGCGGCCACGATCATGGGGGCGATGACCGCCTTGAGCTGCAGGTCGGGAGTCCCCAGGAAGGCCGAGGCGCCCAGGGCGGCCGTGGCCAGGATGGAGCCGGCGTAGGATTCATAAAGGTCCGCGCCCATGCCGGCCACGTCGCCGACGTTGTCGCCGACATTGTCGGCGATGACCGCCGGGTTCCGCGGATCGTCCTCGGGGATGTCGGCCTCGACTTTACCGACGAGGTCGGCCCCGACGTCGGCGGCCTTGGTGTAGATGCCGCCGCCGACGCGGGCGAAGAGCGCCTGGGTGGAGGCGCCCATCCCGAACGTGATCATGGTCGTGGTGATCAGGATCAGATTGTGCCCGCCGTCGTTGACGGGATAGATGGCTTTCAGGATAAGAAACCAGAGGGAGATGTCGAGAAGGGCCAGCCCGACGACCACGAGACCCATGACCGCCCCGCTGCGGAAGGCGATCCGCAAACCGCTGTCGAGGGACCAGCGGGCCGCCTGGGTGGTCCGGGCGGCCGCATAGGTGGCCGTTTTCATCCCGAAGAACCCGGCCAGGCCGGAGAAGAATCCGCCGGTCAGGAACGCCACCGGAACCCAAGGATTCTGAACCTTGAAGAGGAAGGCCAGGATCGCCAGGAAGATGACCAGAAAAACAAACACAATCGTCACGACCTTGTACTGTTGCTTCAGGTAGGCCATGGCCCCCTGGCGGACGTACAGGGCTATTTGAGCCATGCGCTCGCTTCCCTCGGGGGCTTTCTTCATTTGGTGATAGAAAAACCAAGCGAAAAACAGCGCCAGGATCGATCCGAGAGGCGCGAGCCAGAACAGGTGTGCGGCCATCGTCTTCTCCCTCAAATAATTAAAATCGGGCTCCGGTTTCGGCGAACCCTCCCCGGAGGTGGCGCTTAATATATAAAAACCCGCCCGTCATGTCAAAATCCCCTCCGCCGCCGGACGGATCGCAAAAACCGGCGAATTTGAACTCCCCGTCTCTTTCCGATATAATGTTTCATTCCGACCGGATCCCCCAAAATGAAGAGGATGTCTTGAAAATCAACGTCTGGAATACCATTCTGCAGCTCAGCAAGGAGCGCGGTGTGGAGCCGAAAGTCATCGTCGCGGCGATCGAGGAATCCCTTCGGGTCGCGGCCGGCCGGATTTACACGCGGAATGAGGACGTTCAAATCACCTTCAAGCCCGAAAAAGGCGATCTGCGGGTCTATTGCCTGAAAACCGTCGTCGAGGCGCCGGCCGACGCCGGCCGGGAGATCAGCCTGCCCGAGGCCCAGCGGTTGAAAGCCGACGCGGCCGTGGGCGAGACGATCGAAATCGACCTTCCGTCCGACACCCTCGGCCGGATCGCGGCCCAAGCGGCCAAGCAGGTCCTGGTCCAGAAAGTCCGCGACGCGGAATCGGAAAAAATATACGACGCCTACGCCGATCGGATCGGGGAAATCGTCACCGGGACTTACCGGCGGATCGAAAACGGCGCCCTGATCCTGGACGTCAATAACCTGGACGTCGTCCTCCCCCCCTGGGAAATGATCCCCGGCGAGACCTACGACCGAGGCGCCCAGATCCGGGCGGTCATCGTCCAGGTGCGGCGGGGACAGAAAGGCCAGGAGACGCAGATCATCGTCTCCCGTTCCAGCAACGAGTTCCTCGGGCGCCTCCTTCAAACGGAAATCCCCGAAATCTCGTCCGGCATCATCGAGATCAAGGACATCGTCCGCCAGCCCGGCGAGCGGTCGAAAGTCGCCGTGATCAGCCGGGAGCGCGATGTCGACCCGATCGGCGCCTGCATCGGCCCCAAGGGAAGCCGGATCCTGGCGATCAGCAAGGAACTCGGCGGCGAAAAAATCGACATCGTCCTCTGGTCGCCCAATCCGGGAGCCTACGCCAAGTCCGCCCTGAACCCGGCCCGGATCGAGCGCGTCATCCCGGTCTCGACGGCCGATAAATCGCTGGAAGCGCTCGTCTCCCGGGACCAGCTTTCCCTGGCCATCGGGAAGAAAGGCATCAACGTCAAGCTCGCCTCCAAGCTGACCGGTTGGAAGATCGCCATCAAGGAGCTGGGTTAATTTTTTCAAAGGAATCCCCCGTGAGCGAAAAGAAAACAACGAAACCGAAAACCAAGGCCGCCGCGACGCCTCCCGCCTCCCCCCCTCCTCCCGCGGTCAAGCCGGCGGCGCCCGCTCCTCCTCCGTCCGCTTCCAAGCCCCCGGCGGCCGGAACGGCCCCGAAGAAAATCGCCGCCGCGGCCAAGCCGGCCGCCCCCGCGACTCCGGCGAAGGCTCCCGTTTCCGCTCCATCTCCCGGGCCCAAGGCGGCCGCCCCCGCGCCTCCGGCGAAGGCCCCCGTTTCCGCCCCGTCTCCCGCCCCCAAGCCGGCCGCCCCCCGGCCCCGGCCCCAAGCCCGCCTGCGGGAGGGAGCCACGATCAAGGACCTGGCCGACCGGTTCAAAATCCGGCCCCGGGATCTGGCCGACAAGCTCGCCGTCAAGGGGTACAACCTGGCGATCACCGATATCATCAGCCCCTCCCTGGCCGCTTCCCTGGCCAAGGATCTCAACATCGTTCTCGACATCGTCCCGGTGGAGGAATCCTGCCGCCTGGAAGCGGCGGCCCGTCCGGAGCTGTTGGCCCATCGTCCGCCCGTCGTCACGATCATGGGACACGTCGACCATGGCAAGACCACGCTGCTGGACGCGATCCGCAAATCCAACCTGGTCGACCGGGAATCGGGCGGAATCACCCAGCACATCGGCGCCTATCAGGTGACCGTCAATAAAAAGGCGATCACGTTCATCGACACGCCGGGTCATGAGGCGTTCACCCAGCTGCGGGCCCGGGGAGCCAAGGTGACGGATATCGTCATCCTGGTCGTGGCCGCCGAGGAAGGGCTCATGCCCCAGACCCGGGAGGCGATCAATCACGCCAAGGCCGCCGGCGTCCCCCTGCTCGTGGCCATCAACAAGATCGACAAGCCCGAAGCCAATCCGGACCGGATCAAGCGGGAGCTGCAAAAAGACGGATTGCTCGTGGAGGAATGGGGCGGCGATGTCATCAGCGTCGAGATCTCGGCCAAAGAACGGAAAAACATTCCGGAGCTTCTCGATATGATCCTCCTGATGGCCGACGTTCTCGACTTGAAAGCCAATCCCTCCGCCCCGGCCCAGGGCGTCGTCCTCGAAGCCCGGCTCGATCCCCGGAAAGGCCCGATGGCCACGGTTATCATCCAGAACGGGACGCTCCGGCCCGGGGACACCTTTCTTTCCGGAACGACGTTCGGCAAGGTCCGAGCCATGACCGACGACCTCGGGCGGACGATGCCCGCGGCCGGACCGTCCTCGCCCGTGGAGATCCTGGGATACTCCGATGTCCCCCGGGCCGGCGATTTCCTCCAGGTCCTGCCGGACCTGGAGACGGCCCGGCGCATCGCCGGACAAAGAAAGGAAGCGGCCGCCAAGGCCGAACCGCAAAGACAAGAGGCCGTCGCCTCGCTCGACGACCTTTTCCGCAAGGTTGAAACCGGCGCGGCCAAGGAGCTTCCCTTGATCATCCGGGCCGACGTCCAGGGCTCGATCGAGGTCCTGACCGGGCTTCTCCCTTCCCTCGGAACCGATAAGGTCAAGATCCGCATCATCCAAGCGGCCACCGGCTCGATCAACGAATCGGACATTGTCCTAGCCCAGACGACCCAGGCCATCATCATCGGATACAACATCAAGCCGTCCCCGAAGATCCTGGAGACGGCCGGCAAGGAGAACGTCGAGATCCGGACCTACAAGATCATCTACCAGCTCACCGACGACATCAAGAAGGCCCTGACCGGGCTTCTCGAGCCGGTGATCAAGGAAACGTTCCTGGGCCGGGCCCAGGTCCGGAAGATCTTCCGGATCCCCAAGGTCGGCACGATCGCCGGCTGCTATGTCCTGGAGGGCAAGATCGCCCGCAGCGCTGAAATCCGCGTCATCCGGGCCGGGATCGCCGTCCACAAGGGCCGGCTCTCCTCCCTCAAGCACGTCAAGGAGAACGTCAACGAGATCAAGGCCGGGTACGAATGCGGACTCGGCCTGGCCAACTTCAAAGACGTCCAGGAAGGCGATCTCATCGAGGCCTTCCAGATCGAAAAAGTCAGCGCCGTCTGAAGGGGGCGCGGGTCATGGTCGTCGGCCTTCTGCTGGTGGAAATCCATTTTCCGCACAGCCGGTCCTTGAAAGACAAGCGCCGGGAGCTTTCCGGCCTCAAGGCCCGGATCAAGAGCCGTTTCAACGCGGCCGTGGCCGAGATCGATTTTCACGAAAAATGGCAGCGGACGGCCGTGGGCGTCGTCACCCTCAACCATGATCACCTCGTCGTCGAGCAGGTCCTCGAGTCCGTCCGAAAGGACATCGAGAGCCACGTCCAGGGCGAGATCCTGAGCGCGGAAACGAGGTATTTCTAAGATGCGGACGGAATCCCGCCGGCAGAAGAGGATGGCCAGCCTTCTTAGGGAGGCCTTGAGCACGGTTCTTCCGGCGGAATTGAGGCCGTATTCTTCCTCCCTGGTCTCGGTGACCCGGGTTGAAGTCCCGGCCGACCTTCGGACGGCCCGCGTCCTTCTGAGCGTCTTCGGCCCGGCCGATCCGGAGGAGGTCCGCGGACACCTCGAGCGCCGGACGGGGGCCATCCGTCATCGTCTTGCCGCGGCCGCCGAATTCAAGTATAATCCGCAGCTTGTTTTCGTGATCGACGCCTCGGCCGATACGGTCGAGCGGATTTCACGGATTGTGGCCGAGAATGCCCATGACGATAAAACCCGTTGACGAGATCGTCCGGAAGATCCGCGACTGCCGGCGCCTGGCCGTGACGTCCCATCTCCGGCCCGACGGCGATTCCCTCTGCTCCGGCCTGGCCCTGGTCGAGGCGTTCGAGGGGATGGGCAAGACCGCCGATTATGTCATCACCGACCCGATCCCCGTCCCCTTCAACACGTTTTCCGATTTCCGCCGCATCCGGGTCGGCCAATTGGCCTCGACGGGCTACGACGCGGTCGTTCTTCTGGAATGCGCCGACGTCTCCCGCTCCGGGCAGACCGGCTTGGACGGCTATTTCAAAATCAACATCGACCACCACTATTCCAACAGCCATTACGCCGACATCAACTGGGTCGACGCCGAGGCGCCGGCCGTCGCCGAGCTCGTTCTCGACTTATGCGAAACCGCCGGCCTCGCCCTGACGCCGTCGATCGCCAACCACCTTTATTGCGCCATCGTTTCCGACACGGGATCGTTCCAGTTTTCCAACACCACCGCCCGGGCCTTCGCCGCCTGCCACAAGTTGGTCCTGGCCGGAGCCCGCCCGATCGAAACGAGCGAAGCCCTCTTCCATAACAACCGGCCGGAAAAAATCATCCTCCTGGGCCGGGTTCTCTCGACTCTCCGGCTCAACGCCGCCGGAACGATCGCCCAGATCGGGATGTTCCGGAAGGATTTGATCGAGCTCAACCTCCGGCAGGTCGACACGGAAGACATCACCACCCTGGCCCGATCGATCATGGGCGTCCGGGTCGTCCTCTTTTTCAAGGAAATGGAGCCCGACGTCTTCCGGGTCAGCATCCGGTCCAAGGGCGAGGCCCACGCGGCCGGGATCGCCGAACACTTCGGGGGCGGCGGCCACGCCCACGCCGCCGGCTTCACGGTGTACGGCCCGTTTCCGATCATTTCGGCCGAGGTGATGGCCTCGGTCGAAAATCTCCTGGACGCCCCCGCCTCCTCGGGCTCCCGCTGACCGCCGGCATGGACGGGCTCCTCCTCCTCCGCAAACCCTCCGGCCCCACGTCCCACGATTGCGTCGTTCGTCTCCGGAAAATTCTCGGGGAGAAAAGAATCGGCCATTTCGGCACGCTCGATCCATTCGCCGAGGGACTTCTTTTAGCCGGGATCGGAAAGGCGACCCGCCTGTTCCCGTTTTTCGGAACGATCGGCAAAACCTACGAAGGCGTAATCCGTCTCGGCCAAGCAACCGATACCTACGACCGGACCGGAACGGCCCTGGGCCCGGCGGCCGATTCCCTGCCCGCGGAGGAGGACGTCCTCCGGGCCATGGCCCGCTTTCGGGGCGATCTCATTCAGTTGGCTCCGCCGTTTTCGGCCAAGAAGCTGGCCGGCAAGCCCCTGTACGTCTACGCCCGCGGCGGCGCCGAGGTCGAGCGCCGCCCGGCGGCCGTCCGCGTCGACCGGTTTGAGCTTCGGTCGTACGCCCCGCCTGACATCGATTTCGAGGTTTCCTGCTCGGCCGGAACCTATGTCCGTTCCCTGGCCCACGACCTGGGCGCGGACCTGGGCTGCGGCGCCCATCTCCACCGCCTCGTCCGGACGGCCATGGGCAAATACAGGCTGGATGAAGCCAAAACCCCGGAGGAAATCGAGGCGGCCGCCGCCGCCGGACGTTTTGAGGCGTTTTTGATTCCGCCGGAAGGCCTTCTGGAGGACCTTCCGGCGGTTTCGGTGACGGCCGCGGGGCGGGCCTTGGTCAGGAACGGACGGGCGATCGGCCTTTTCGGATCGGCCGTCGCCGTCCGGCCCGAGCCGGCTCCGGCCCCCGGGGCCGTCCTCCGCCTTTTCGACCCGGAAAACCGCCTGATCGCCCTGGCCCGGATCAAGGAAAACGAGGCGGCGCCTTTCCTCGTCTTGATTTAAGCCGGACTTTTGTTGTATCGTATTCTGGAAATGAGACTTAACAAGAACCAGATCGATCATCTTGCCGGGATGATCCTGCGCAATTTGCTGAAAGAAGGCAAAATTCTGGCCGAAAACAAGGAACGTGTCCTCGAGGAGATCACCGTTCAAATCACCGAGGAATTCCAGAAAGAGGACCGCCTCGACGTGGAAGTCCGGGAAATTCTCACAAAACACATGGAAAAAATCCGCCGGGAGAACTTGGAATATCAAACCATGTTCCGGATGATTAAAACCAAGCTGGCCCGGGAACGGAACATCGTCCTATGAGCAGCCGCCTGTCCCGGGAAAAAATCAATTATCTGAGCACCAGGATTCTGGAAGTTCTCTCGAAAAACGACACGGTCGAGTACCTTGACGAGCCGAACGAGGTGCGCTTGTCGATCGTCCGGGCGATCGAGGAGGAGATGCGCCTCTACGACCAGCTCGACAAGAAAGCGACCGATAAGATCCAATCCCAGAAAAAGCCGATCGAGGAAGGCAGCCGGGAGTGGGAGATCCTCTACCGCAAGTACTATAACGAAGAGCTGTCGAAGCTCGGCAAGCTCTCCGAATAAGCCGATCCGTCCGTCCCCTCGGTCCCCTGTCCCGGGGATGATTCCGTCCCCCCGTCTCTCGATCCTTCCCGCCGACGGCGATCGTTCGAAGACCGCCGAAACAAGCGTCGCTGAAAAGCCGGGATGGACGGGATTTCGGCCGCGGTCGACTCCCGGAGAAAGGCCCTACCGGGCCGGCGAGGGGGGGGAAGCGTCCTTGAGATAGGCGGCCAGGGCGTCCCGCCAGAAGGAAAAAGGAGTCAGCCCGGTTTCTTTCATCCGGGCGTTTTCAAGAACGGAATACGCCGGCCGGCGGGCCTTGGCCCCCAGGGCCGCCGAATCCACGGAAACGATGATCGACGGATCCCGGCCGGACAGCTCGAAAACCGCCCGGGCGAAATCCGCCCAGGAACACGATCCCTCGGCGGTCATGTGATAAAGGCCGTAGGCGTCGGTCCGGAGGAGCTCGGCGATCCGCGCGGCCAGCTCGGCCGTCGTCGTCGGAGTAACGACCTGGTCGTCGACGACCCGGATTTCCTTCCGTCCGGACTCGGCCGCCTGGAGCATCGCGGCCACGAAATGCCGTCCCTTTTCCCGGCAGCCGGCCTTCCCGTAAAGCCCGCAGGTCCGGATGACGAAGGCCCGCCCCGCGTACGCCCGGACGAAATGCTCTCCAGCCAGCTTCGACGCCGCGTACACGCTGAGCGGCCCGGGAGGGTCCTGTTCGACGTACGGCGTCCTCTTCTCCCCGTCAAAGACATAATCCGTGCTGAAATGGACGAGAACGGCGTCCAGCTCCCGGGCTGTCCGGGCCAAGTCCCGGACGGCGATCGCGTTGACGGCGAAGGCCGCCTCGGGCCGGTCCTCGCATTCATCCACCCGGTGGAAGGCGGCGGTGTTGACGATGGCGTCGGGACCGATGAGGGAAAGCTTCCCGGCCGTTTCCTCCGCCCGGGTGACGTCGAACTCCGGCCAAAACAAGGGAACGACCTCGTGGCCTTTCAAGGCCGTCCTCAGGTCGGTGCCCAACTGTCCGTCCGCCCCGATCAGCGCGATTTTCAT
>JAAZPG010000469.1 GCA_012797375.1 Acidobacteriota bacterium | reverse complement strand
TTGGGCTCCTCCATGGTCGTTCCGTAGATGTAATCGGCCACTTCCATGGTCTTGTAGTTGTGGGTGATGATGATGAACTGGGTTTCGGACTTGATGGTTTTCATCAGGTCCAGGAACCGGACGAGGTTGGGCTCGTCCAGGGCCGCGTCGATCTCATCGAGGATGCAGAAGGGCGTCGGCTTGAACCGAAACAGGGCGAACAGAAAGGCCAGGCTCGTCAGGGATTTCTCTCCGCCCGAGAGGAGCCCCATATTGGCGAGCTTCTTGCCGGGCGGCTGGGCGATGACCTCGACGCCGCTTTCGAGCGGATTGGCCTCGTCGATCAAGCGGACCTCAGCCGTCCCTCCCTTGAACAGGGTGATGAAGAGGTCCTGGAAGTTTTTATTGATTTCCGTCAGGGCGGCCAGGAAACGGTCCCGGCTTTCGCCGTTGATCTGGGAGATCGCTTCCTTCGTCTGGGAGATCGAGGTCCGGAGGTCGTCGCGCTGGGCGATGAGAAAGTCGTGGCGCTGCTTTTGCTCGGCGTACTCCTCCTCGGCCATCAGGTTGACGGTCTTGTACTTGGCCATGTCTTCCCGGGCGTTTTCGAGATCCGCTTCGACCTCGGCGGCGGTGGGCTCCGGAATCCCCGGCTCCCGCTCCGGAAGCGGTTCGGAACGGATTTCGTGGAGGTTTTTTTTCAACTCGGTCCAGCAGGCCTCCTCGAGGTTGACCATGTCGCGCTCGATCTCCGCCTTGCGGACCTCCCAGGCCATTCGTTCGTCCTTGAGCCGTTCATGCTCCATCCGCCGGCCGGACAAAGATCCCTCGGCGGTTTCGAGATCCTTCCGGGCCGTCGACAGGCGGGTTTCACCCTCGGCCAGGGATTTTTCCAGTTCCTCTTGCCGGGTTTGAAAGCCGGTGATTTTTCCGGCGGAATCAGCCATGGCGGTTTTGATCCGTCCGGCCTCCTCGAGCGAGGAGCGGACGCCCGCCTGCAGCTCATCGATTTTAATTTGGGAGGCCTCTTTCCGCCGGGCCAGGGCCAGACAAAGATCCTCGAGGCTTTTGATCTTGGCTTCGAGGACGTGGACTTCGCCCTTGGCCGTGGCCAAGCCGGTCGAATCGGCGTTCTGCTTGTCCTGGTGAACGGCGAGCTCGCGTTCTCTTTCCTCTCCCTCGGCTTGGAGAGCGTTTTTTTCCTCCAGGAGCCGCTCGACCAGGGCCGCGTGAGCCTTCATCTTTTCCCCGAGGGCGGCCTTGTCCATGGCCAGGATCTCGAGCTCGTGGGCGAAGAGGGCGATGTCTTCCTTGAGCTTGGTTCGCTCAGCTTCGGCCAGGCTGCAATCCTTGTCGATCTGGATGAGATCTTTTTCCAATCCGGCCAGCCGGCCGGCCGCTTCTTCGATCCGCCGCTCGAGCTCCCGCCGGTCGTTTTCCCTCTCCTCCAGCTCTCCGGCGACGGGGGCGATTTCCGCCTCCCGGATTGAAAGCGTCCGGCCGAGGTCGCGGATTTCCTGATGCAGGCCGAACAGCCCCTCCCGGCGGGGACCGAGAGACAAGAGGCCCGCGGCCGACAGGACGTCGCCGCCCCGGGTGATGAAATTCGCCCCGGGCCGCTCGAGCCACAGCCGGACGGCCGTCCGAACGTCCTCGACGATGACGGCGTCAGGCAGGGCGGGCAGGCCGCCCGGGAGACGTGATCCCGGCCGGAGGCGGGATTTGAGCGTTCCCAGAACACCCGGCTGATCCCGCCATTCCCCGCCGTCCGGATCGCCGGCCGTCCCTCCCAAGAGGAGATACCGCCCTTTCAAAGTCCGGCCATCGAGTCCGCGAAGAAGATCCTCCGGCGCGATGATCGCGGCCCTCGATTCGTCTTTCCAGAAGACGTCGACTAAGGCCGCGTCGGCCGCTTCCGTTTCGACCAGCTCGGCCAACAAGCCGAGGGCGCCGTCCACGGAGGACGTTTCGTCCGACGCGCGCTCCTTCACGGCGATTTTTTCGAGGGCCTGAAGATGGTGGATGTCGGCGTCACGCAGGGCGCGCAGCTCTTGCAGCCGGTGTTCTAGGCCAGCGACGGTCTCCGCGGTTTCGGCCAGCCGGCCGCGGAGGGCGGTCCATTCCCCGCGGACCGCTCCGCTTTCCTCGAGCGAGGCCGCCCGCCGGGATTCGAGGCCCCGCAGATCCTCGGATTTGGCCTCGACCAGGGCCCGGGCTTCCTCTTTCCGGGTTTTAAGCTTTTCCTCCTGGCGGGTAAGCATCTCGAGCTCTTTTTCGACCTTAGCCGCGTCGTTGCGGGCCGCCGTCCATTCGGCCAGCTTCTGAAGGTGATCGGACCGGAGCCGGTCGGACTGCTCCAGGAGCGGGGAGATCCGAGCCGTCGTTTCCGCCAGGGTCCGTTCGAAGGAGACGATCGCCTCCTTTTTCACGACGAGGGCGGCCGTCAACGCCTGTATCTCCTCCCGGGACCGGGCGCCTTCTTCCTCGAGCCCGAGCAATTCCCTGAGCCGTTCGTCGGCGTCGGCCGCCGCTTTTCGCCGGCTCTCCTCGATGAATTCGCTCCGCTTGGCATCGCGCTCCCGTTCGGCCTCGAGCCGGGCGATCTGGGATCGAATCGTATAAAGATTCTCCCGGCCTCCGGTGAACGCCTGTTCCAGCTCCCAGACATTCTTGCGCTTTTGGTTGACGGCCCCCTCCTCGTCCGCCAGCCGGGCCTGTTGTTCGCGCTCGCGGATGGAGGATTCTTCATAGCGGGCCAGGATGTCCGCCTGGCCGGCGGCAAGCTGGGCGCTTTTCAACCGGAAGTGGAGAACGTTCAGCTCCCGGACGCGCTCGCGCAGACGCCGGTACCGCTCGGCCGCTCCGGCCTGCCGGGCCAGGGAATTCTTGGCCTTGGAGACTTCGGCGATGATGTCTTCCAGGCGGACGAGATTCCGCTCGGAGTCTTCGAGCTTGTTTTCCGCCTGGCGCTTCTTGTCCTTGAAAAAGGCCGTTCCCGCGGCCTCCTCGATCAGGGCCCGCTTTTCGACCGGCTTGGAGGTGACGAACGTGCCGATGGCTCCTTGTTCGATCACGAAATAGCGGTTTTCCGAAATGGTCCGCTTCCAGAGCTCGTCCTGGATGTCCTTGAGACGGACGATTTTCCCGTCGAGCCGGTATTCCGACTCCCCGGTGCGGAACACGCGGTGGTTGACGGTGATCTCATCCTCGGAGTTTTGGAGAACCAGGGAAACGTCGGCCATCCCCATCGGCGGACGCAGGGCCGTGCCGGCGAAAACGGCGTCGTCGATTTTCTCGCCCCGGACGGTCCGGACGCGCTGGCCGCCCAGAACCCACTGGATGGCTTCGACGATGTTGCTTTTGCCCGTTCCGTTGGGTCCGATGATGATCGTGATGCCCGGATTGAAAAGGATTTTCGTCCGGTCGGGGAAGGTCTTGAATCCTTGGAGCTCGAGTCTCTTGATGTACATGAATGATCTTTCAGGGCAGTATTGTAGCCAAATCATCCCCGATTGAAAAGCAAAAAACCGGCTTGCAATGGAGGGGGGATTATGTCAAAGTGAAATCACCATGGAAGACGACAAGAGGAAATATTTCCGGTTCGAGTGCCTGATTCCGGTGGATCTTGTGGAGACGGGCGACCCCGACGCCAAGCCGGAGGAAGCGTTGATCGGCAATGTCTCCCGGGAAGGGATGCGCCTCGTGTTCGACCTGGGGCGCGCCTTTCAGGAAGGAGACAAGGTCCGGTTTCAGATCCAGACGCCGGAAGACAACCGGGTCTGCCGGATGACCGGCGAGGTCATCTGGTCCCGCTCGCAGGGGGAAAAAATCGAGGTCGGCTTGAGGCTCCAGGAAACGGAAAAATGTTCGAAATCGGAGCTGTTGGACCTCGGCTACGAGGCTTGGCGGAAGCACCAGAAAGAGATCGAGACAAAATAGAGGGCTCATAAGGAATCGGGGCGGGTTCAGGATCATTTTTTTCCTTTTTCGCCGTGCTCCGGGAGCGGAATCTTTTCGGCGTCGCGGGATTTATTTTTGGGGGCAAGCGGCGCTCGCCCGGAAATCCGCGGCGAGAGCGCCCGGAGCGGCGTTTCGGGGGCGCGGAAGCCTCGATTTCCCGGGCCGAAGCCGCCGGGCCGGTCCCGGTCATTGACAGAAACGCCTGTTTCGGCTACTTTATCACTCCCGCCGCTTAGTGCCAGCGTAGCTCAGTCGGTAGAGCGGCTGATTCGTAATCAGCAGGTCGGAGGTTCGATCCCTCTCGCTGGCTTTCGATTTTTTCCTTTCCCGCGATCATTTTTCCTTGCCTTGTCCCTCTCCTTGGGGCATAGTAAACGAAAAGGAGGAGGCCATGGCTGATTTTGATTTTTCCTCCCGGAAGCCGGAGATCCATCCCGATACGTTCATCGCCGAAGGGGCCCGCCTGGTCGGCCGGGTGGTCCTGGCGGCCGGGTCGAGCGTCTGGTACAACTGCGTCCTGCGGGCCGACGTCGGAGACATCATCATCGGCGAAAAAACCAACATCCAGGACAACAGCACGATTCATGTCGATTTCGATCTGCCGGCCGTGATCGGCGACCATGTCACCGTCGGCCACGGGGCGATTCTCCACGCTTGCGCCATCGGATCCCATAGCATCATCGGCATGGGGGCCGTCGTCCTGGACAAGGCGGTCATCCCTCCCCATTCCATCGTCGGAGCGGGGGCCTTGATCCCTCCCCGAAAAACCTACCCGGAAGGCTGCCTGATTCTCGGCTCGCCCGGGATTGTGGCCCGCAAGCTGACTGCCGAGGAAATCGAACGCCTTCCGGATCATGCCCGGGAATATGTCTTGCTGTGGAAGGCGATCGCCGGCCGGGGAATCGGAGGGATTTAAACCGGGAGTCAATTGTTCCGGCCGCCTTGCAATTTCCGCAACCGCGTGTTAAGGTTGCGGAAGGGAGGGAGTTCATGCAAGCCATCCTTCCTCACAAAATCCGGAAAGCGAGGGAAGCCGCCCACCTCAACCAAGGGGCGTTCGCCCGAGCGGTGGGACTGTCGTCCGAATACATCTCCCTCCTCGAAGCGGGCAAGCGGACCCCGTCGATGGCCACCCTCGAAAAGATCGCCGGTTTCCTCAACCGCGATTTGTCGTATTTCTTCCAGGAAAAGCCGGCTCCGCCGGATCCCTTCGCCTTGCTCTTCCGGGCCGAGGCCGTCGACGAGAAGACGCGGGTCGAGCTCCAGCGGTTCCGGCGCTACTGCGACGATTATGTCCGGCTGGAAAACATTACCGGCCGGCGCCTTGAAACGGCCCCTTTCTATTCCGGCCTCTCGCCGGAACGCATGGCCGACGAGGAGCGGCGGCGCCTGGGCTTGGGGGACGAGCCCATCCGGGACGTGTTCGCCTTGCTCGAGACCAACGGCTGCCGCCTTTACCGGATGCCCTTGCCCGAGGATTCCAAGGTGAGCGGCGTCTTCCTCTACTTGGAACAGAAGGAAGCGGCCTTCGCCTTGATCAACAGCGGCTGTTCGCCGGGCCGGCAGGCGTTCCATGCCGCCCATGAATATTGTCACTACCTGAAGGATCGGTTCGACGGGCCGGTCATCGACGGCCCCGACGTCTTCATCGATGAATACGCCTCTCTCTACCACCCGCGGGAGCCGTTCGCCCAAGCCTTCGCCGCCCGGTTCTTGATGCCGCCGGGCAAGATCAAGGAGATCATCGAGAAGGATTTCCGAGCCTCGCGCCTGGCTTACGACCAGGTGCTGTACCTCAAAAGGTATTTCGGCGTCGGCGCCTCGGCCATGCTCCGGGCCCTCCGGGCCATGAGCTTGATCTCCGCGGCCCAATACGACGAATTCGTCCGGGTCGATCCGGGGTCCCGGGAAAAGGATCTCTTCGGCCGGGCGTCCGAGGAAGACCCCGTTGCGGGCGGACCGGGGACGGTCCCCG
>JAAZPG010000468.1 GCA_012797375.1 Acidobacteriota bacterium | reverse complement strand
TCTTGATGCCGCCGGGCAAGATCAAGGAGATCATCGAGAAGGATTTCCGTGCCTCGCGCCTGGCTTACGACCACGTGCTGTACCTCAAGAGGTATTTCGGAGTCGGGGCCTCGGCCATGCTCCGAACCCTCCGGACCATGAGCCTGGTCTCCGCGGCCCAATACGACGAATTCGTCCGGATCGATCCGGGGTCCCGGGAAAAGGACCTCTTCGGCCGGGCGTCCGGCGAGGACCCCGTTGCGGGCGGGCCGGGGACGGCTCCCGGAGGGGAAGGAGAAGAGCGGATCGAGGCCGGGGCGGCGTCCGGGACCGCCGGTCCGCCGGCCCGGATCAAGCGGAAACCCGTCCCCAGCGACAGATACCGGATGCTCCAAAAGGAAGCGATCCGGAAAATCGCCCGGGACCGCGAGCTGCGGAAGGCCGTTCAGGGAACGCTTCCGACGTAAGCCGGGCGGGCTTCAAGGAGGTGGCATGGGCGGAATCAAATGGTCCTCGGCTGTCTTGTTCCTGTTTGCGGCGACGCTCTTGACCGCCGCGTTTTCCTGCTCCTCCTCGACGGGGGGGAAGGGGACGGGCGGCGCCGAATGGGTGATGATGGACGAATCCTACGTTCCGAAAGACGACGTCGAGGCGTTCATCAAGGCGGACGCGGTCAACCGCGGCGCTCTTCCCCTGTTCATCCGGAATCACAAGTCCGACAAGCGGGCCTTGAGCGGATTCAAGGGGCGGCAATACGCCGGGCCGAGCCCCCGGACCCTGGAAATGCTCAACCCCGGGCTGGACGACTGGATGCTCGTGGATATTCGGTACAAATCGGAAAGCGAGCGCGAGATCGTCCGGACGGTCCTGTATCTTTCGATCCGGGGCGTGTGGAAAGTCGGCGACAGCGGGACGCTGATCGCCTCGTCATAATTGGGAGCCACAACGCCAATTTACCTGTTTAGAGGGCCGGCCGACGCTCAGCGGATCCGGACTTCCAGCATCCGGTCGATGCGGAAGGTCCGCATGTCCTCGCGTTCATGGCAATAGGCCCGGACGCCCTCGAAGGCCTTGCCCCCGTATTCCATCTCCTCGACGGCCTCCGGCCGGATCCGGCGGCGGCTTTTCGTGTCATCCGGCTTGAGGTAGAGGATCTCGAGGTCGCGGCCGTCCCGGACGGCCTCCTCGATGAGCCGTTTCTTTTCGGCGTAGGGCTGGCGTTCGTCCGCCCGGTCGTATTGAAAGCGGGTTAAAAACCGGGAGACCCGCCAGTCGGTCCGGATGTGCGAGCGGAGGATGGGCTTTTTCAGGACCAGCCCGTCGAAGCTCGTGCAGCGGCTGAGGGCGACATAAACCTGGCCGTGGGCGAATGTCCCCCGGCCGACGTCGACGATGACGTTCCGGAACGTCTTGCCTTGGCTCTTGTGGATGGTGATCGCCCAGGCCAGCTTGACCGGGTATTGAATGAACGCCCCGACGGCCTCGCTGACGACGGCGTCCTTTTCCGAGTCGTACGCGAAGCGGTAGAGGTCCCATTCGTTGGGGGCGACTTCCACCCGCTTGCCGTCCTGGAGATCGACGGCGATCCGGTCATCCCGGCCCTTCTCCCGGAGGACTCCGGCGATCCGGCCGATCGAGCCGTTGACCCAGCGGCCGGCCGCGTCGTTGTTCAGCAGCATCACTTGGGCTCCGGCCTTGATTTCGAGGTGTTCGTCGGTCGGGAGCGAGGAGCGCTCGAATTCCCCCTCGACGATCGCCTCATAGGCATAGAGCCGGCCGGGCAGGAGGGCGAGCTTTTCCCGGTTGCGGGCGGCGGCCAGGTCGTTGGTGCTCGTCAAGGTCACATAAAAATCGTCCTCGGGCGGGACGAACTCCGGGTCGTACCGGGAGTGGAGCTTCTCCAGGTCCTCCGGCCCGGCGGACCGGTTGCGGACGGCGTTGAGCAGGGCGATGAAGCCGGCGTCGGTCTGGCGGTAGATTTTTTCGAGCTCGACGAATTCCAGGCGGAAGGAATCCCGCAGAAGACAGTGGGCGGAGAAGAAGTACGGCGTTTCGTAATGGAGGGTGAAGAGGGTTTTTTCCACTCCGGCGACGACCGGCGGCAGCTGGTAGAGATCGCCGATGAGGATCAATTGCAGGCCGCCGAACGGCCGGCGGGGCTTCGGACCGTTCAGGCGGAGGAATTTTTCGACGCAATCGAGAAGGTCGGCCCGGACCATCGAGATCTCGTCGATGACGACGGCGTCGAGCTTTCGGAGAAGGGCCGCCCGGTCGGGATCCTTTTTCGCGTTGATTTTGCGGACCTTGGCCAGGGTGATGTCGGGCTTGAAGCCGCAGAACGAATGGATGGTCTGGCCGCGGACGTTCAGGGCGGCGACGCCCGTCGGGGCGAGGACGGCGATCTTCTTGAGCGTCGTTTCCCGGAAGTGCTCGAGAAGGGTGGATTTTCCGGTCCCGGCTTTCCCGGTGACGAAAACGGGCCGGGCCGTCTCCTCCATCCAGTGAAGGGCTTGCCGGAACTGGTCGTTGATCTCGATCGGGCCGGACGCGTCCATGAGCCTGAAGGCATCACTTTATCCGAACCCGCCCTTGGATTCAACACGCATCCCGCCCTTCGGTCCGCTTTCCCGCGGCCGCGCGGAGGGCGATCGCCCGGACGGATCAGAAGGAACAGGCGCGCTTGTTTTTCAGATTGTACTTCTGGTGGTATTCCTCGGCCCGGGTGAACGGACCGGCCGGAACGATCTCGGTGACAAGGCGGCCGGAAAAGCGGCCCGACCGGTCGATTTCCGCCTTGATGTCCTCGGCTTGTTTCCGCTGCTCCTCTGTGTGATAAAAGACCGCCGAGCGATACTGGCGGCCCACGTCCGGCCCCTGGCGGTTGAGCTGGGTC
>JAAZPG010000467.1 GCA_012797375.1 Acidobacteriota bacterium | reverse complement strand
TCAACGTGGGCCGGACGGACGAAGCTCAGGCCGCCTTTTCAAAAGCCGTGGAGCTCAAGCCGGATTACATCGACGCCTATTATCAGATCGGGACGATCGCCATCGGCCAAAACAAGATTCCCGAGGCCGTCGCCGCTCTGGAAAAATTCCTCTCGCTGGCCCCCGATCACGAGAAGGCGCCGGTGGCCAAGCAGTTGCTCGAATATCTTAAAAAATAACGCCGGCCGCGACGACGGCGGCGGCCGAGGCGGCCGGCGGGCTCCCCTCAGGGATTACGGAAATCAACCGTGGCCAGAAAGCGGGGCGGCTTGCGGGCTTTGGTCGCCTGCTCAAACCCGGAGGCGATCCTGATCAAGACCGGCTCGCTCCAAGCCCGGCCGAAGAAGGACAGGCCGACGGGAAGACCGAAGACGAACCCCGCCGGGACGGTGACGTGCGGATACCCGGCCGCGGCCGCCGGCGTCGAGCATCCGCCGGAGAAATGATCGCCGTTGATCCAATCGGTCAGCCAGGCGGGGCCGTCCGTGGGCGCGGCCAGGGCGTCGAGGCCGTGCTTGTCCATGACCGCGTCGATCCCCTCCGTCCGCGACAGGCGGAGCGATTTTTTCAAGGCGTCGAGGTAAGCCGCGTCGGTCAGGGGGCCTTTCTCTTCCGCCTGAAGGAAAAGCTCCTGGCCGAAATAAGGCATCTCCAGGCCGCGGCGGCGCTCGTTGTAATCGATGAGATCCTTGAGCGTGCGGACGGGGGCCTCGGGCCCGAGCCCGGCCAAGTAGGCGTTGAGGCCGGCCTTGAACTCGTACAACATGACTTCGAATTCGGCCGAGCCGAGCTCCCGGCCGGAGGGAAATTCCACCGGGTCGACGAGGATCGCCCCGAGCCGCTTCATATCCTCGAGCCGGGCCTCGATGAGGGCGTCCACCCGGTCGTGGAAGCCGAAGAACGAGCGGATCACGCCGATCCGGGCGCCCCGGAGGCCCTCCGGATCGAGAAATTTCAGATAATCGCGCGAACCGCGGACGTCCGCTTCCCGGGTCGCCTCGTCTCCGGAATCGGCCCCGGCCAGGGCTCCCAAAACGGCCGCGGCGTCGGCCACGGTCCGGGCCATCGGGCCGGCCGTATCCTGGGTGCGGGAGATGGGGATGATTCCGGACCGGCTGACCAGCCCGACCGTCGGCTTGATCCCGACGAGGCCGTTGACCGACGAGGGGCTGACGATCGAGCCGTCGGTTTCCGTTCCGACGGCCGCGGCGCAGAGGCCGGCGGCCGCGGCCGCCCCCGAGCCGGAGCTCGATCCCGACGTGTTTCGGTCCAGGACATACGGATTGCGGGTTTGGCCGCCCCGGCCGCTCCAGCCGCTGGTCGAGCGGGTCGACCGGAAATTAGCCCATTCGCTGAGGTTCGTCTTGCCGAGGAGGACGGCCCCGGCCTCTCGGAGCCTCCGGACGGCGAACGCATCCTCCGAAGGGGGCGCCTTCTCCAGGGCGAGCGATCCGGCCGTCGTGGCCATGCGATCGCGGGTGGCGATGTTGTCCTTGATGAGAATCGGAATCCCGTGGAGGGGGCCGCGCGGCCCCTTGGCCGCCCGTTCCTCATCCAGGATCCGGGCGATTTCCCGGGCATCCGGATTGACCTCGATGACCGCGTTGAGCCCGGGTCCTCCTTTGTCGATCTCCTCGATCCGGCGGAGATAAGCTTCGGTCAGGTCGTGCGAGGTGAACGCTCCGGTCCGCAATCCCTCCTGG
>JAAZPG010000466.1 GCA_012797375.1 Acidobacteriota bacterium | reverse complement strand
GCAGGGCGACCGTCCGCCCGCCGGGAAGGCCGTCCAAATCGGCCCGAAGCCCCGTTCCGGCGAGCCGGCGGACGGGAAGGCCGAGCCGCTCGAAAAAAGCCTTTAAGGCAGCGGAGGTTTCATGCTCGTTGTTGGCCGTTTCCGGACGGCGATGGAACGCGCGCCGCCATTCCGACATCCGGCCGGAAAGGGCTTCCGCTTCGTTTTTTATGTCTTCATACATGACGGCGCTCCCAGGGGAAGCTCTTAATCTAACAGAAAACGGGCCGTAAATCAGCCTGCGCGAGGCGCCGGACGGCGTCGGCCGGCGAGGCTCACGACCGTCACGGTCAGGATATTGACCAGGAGCGCGACGAAGCCGGCGTTGAGGCCGCAAAAAGGATCGTGTTTCTCGAAGACGAGGAACGCGGCGGCGGCGATTCCCGCGGCCAAGCCGGCGGTGACGCCCCTCCGGGTGACTTTTTTCCAAAAGAGGCCCAAAACAACTCCCGGAAAAAGCTGGGCCACGCCGTCGTATCCGAGCAACAGGAGATTGACGAGGGCATTGGGCAGGACCAGGGCGAAAACCAGGGCCGCCGTGGCGACCGCCAGGACCATCCAGCGAGAGACCCGCATCACCGCCGCGTCGGAGGCGCCGGGACGGAAGCCGGCCCGGTAGACGTTCTTGGAAAGAAGCGCCGCCGCCGACAGCACGAGAACGGAGGCGGGAACCATCGCCGTCACCGCGCCGGCCGCGCCGACGAACCCGACGAACCACGGCGGATACGTCCGTCGGATGAGCATCAGCAGCGAAAGATCCCCGGTTTTCAATCCCGGCAGGATCAGGAATGCCGTGAAGCCGACGAAAAAAACCAGGACGATCGGTATCTGGTAGAGGGGCATGATCACCGCGTTGCGGCGGATGATCCGGTCGCTCTTGGCCGAGAAGGCCGTCCCAAAAAGCTGGGGCCACATGTAAAATCCCATCGCGGTCAAAAGAACGGTCGACATCACCCACGGAACGCCCATCCCCGGCGCGGCCCCCGGGAAAACGAGATGCCCGGGGGCCTTGTCCATCAGGGCCCGGAACATCGCGCCGATGCTCCCGAAATGGATCCTCGGCAGGCCGAAGCCGACGATACCGACGGCCGCCAGCATGAGGATGTCCTTGATGACCGAAACCCAGGCGCTTCCTCTCAGGCCGCTGGTCAGGACGAAGGCCGTGGTCAGGGCAAAAGAGAGGAGAATCGCGGCCGTTGAGGAAACCGCCCCGTCGGATGCCGCCTCGACGATCAAGCCGAGCCCGGCCAGCTGAAGCTGCAGGTAGGGCAAGATCGAGAGGATCCCGATGACGGCCACCAAGATCCCCAGGCCGCGGCTTTGAAAAACATGGACGAAGAAGTCCGGCTGGGTGTGGAGCCCGGCTTTCTTCCCGATTTTCCAAATCTCGGGGAGAATGAAAAACGACAAGACGTACGCCAACGCGCCGTAGATCAGGATGTAGTAGGTCGGAGCGCCCTTGGCGTACGCCCAGCCGCTGGCTCCCAGGAAGGTGAAGGTCGTGTACACCTCTCCGGCCATCAGAAGCCAGATGATCACGACCCCGAACTTCCGGCCGCCGACCGTCCAGTTCTCGAGGTTCATCGGGATCCGGCGGCCGGCCAGAAAGCCGGCGGCCGCGGCCGCCAGGATGACTCCCAGGATGATCGCCAGGGCCGGGGTCACGGCTTGCCGTCCTTGCCGTTTTTTTCT